>JAGMDR010000084.1 GCA_023128595.1 Planctomycetota bacterium
ACGCGCATAGTCTTTTTGTCGATAATGACGGTGCCGGTGTGCAAACGTTTCTCCAGCCAGTGCGGATATGGCTGAACTCTCATCGGCCTTTTCGGACTCTGAAGAATCAGCATTTTGGTAGCCGGCAGATCGGGCAGCTCTGCTTTCTCTATCGTAACCCCTGCGGACGGTAGAACCAAATAGCAATACAGTTTGTCTCTTTCGACTCGCAGTGTATCCCTCAGGGCTTTCACTAAATCCGGCAGGCTTTGCCCGATAAACCGGTAGGGGACCGCTTTCAAAAGAAACTGCTCGTAATCCCGATAGCCGCACACGGTTAGCTCATATCTCCCGGGCGCCAAATCTTCGGGTATTTCCAGATTGAATACATAGCTCTTCTTCTTCGCGCGGACAGATTCGACAACCACCTCGACCTCGATTTGCTCGCCGGCCTTGACTTTTGAATCCGACAAATCGGCCGACCATAGGTGGGATGTAATATCTTTCGGCACAATGCGAACGTCGAAATCAATCGATTCTATAGATACTTTCTCATACGGGTTGTTCATAAGCAGCGCAACCGAACCGGCGGTTTCCGCCGCCATCTGTATCAGGCCCAGCCCCGTCGAAACGTTCTCAAAACTAATCGGCTCGAAGCCCTCTATCCCGATCGACCCCTTGTACTCGAGTGTATGGTCCGGCGGCAGATCTCCCAGGTAAAGAGCGGCCCCGGAAACAACCGACCGAAGGACCGAAGGGGTCAGCAGCCGGTTGCACGCAACCCGGCAATTATAAACTCGTTTCTCGGGGTCATTGTAACGGTCAATCCGTATCGTCAGGGGAAATGTCTGTGCCATTGCACCGACCCTCCCGATAATCCCTGCACCCTCGCTGGTCGTCAAAGCTCCCACCGTTTCCACAACCCTTGCCAGCTTGGATGAACGAACCATGCTTGATACCACGGTATGGACTTTACCTGTGGCCATCGGCAAATCGATGGATCCATAGCCCAAGACCGGGAAAGGGTGCCCAAACGCATACACGTTTTGGCCTCGAACTTCAGTCACCGTCCCATACGTGCCCATAGCTATGTCACCGCTGACAATGGGCACGGCAAGACAAGCTCCAGGGACCAGTTTCCTTTCTGCATCCCCGTCGCCGGCTGCGCCTTTCTCGCCCTGGGCCTTCGGTTCCACACCGCCGCCGATGCCGGGAACGACCATAAATCCAAAAGGCCTGACCGCCGCACTTAGCTGCTCACAAACCTCTACGGGCAAGCCTGACGTAATCAACGGGCAGGGCAAAGTGCTGATACCGCCTAACCTGTTGTTCCTTGAGAATTGTGGTGCGGCAATCTGTCTGTCAATTGCAGCCAGGTCAATCGGTTTGGAGTAGTCGAACATGTATCCCGCCGACGGCTCGCTGCCGCTTCCCTCGCCTACTTTGAGCATATCGGCGATTGGCGTGGCGCCGTAAAGCGGGTCCTTGCTGTTAATCCACGCATAAGCCAAAGCGCCCGCCAGTCGGCCCTCAATATAGACCGGCGAGCCGCTGCACCCGGCCACAGGACCCGTGTGGATGAAACGCTCATCGGTGCCCTGAACCAAAATTATGTCTCTGCCCGGGTCGAAATCCCGCACTACGTCTATAACCTTCAGATTGAACTTCTCGATCCCATCAATTCCGTACTCTGTCAGACAGTACCCCTCCATCCCCGCCTTAATTTCATCGAGACCGATATATCTGGCCGGGTCCCACACGCCTGCCGTCTGGTTTGGGTCTTTGGTCGTATCTGATTGCTCTGCGGCCGGACAAAAAGAACATCCAAGAATCACGGAAATGTAAAAAATAGAGACTAAGAAGCCGTATCTGCTGCTTTTCGCCCTTGTTCTCAACATCGATGCCCTTTCAATTAACTTTCGACCAACATTTTATCGGCAGATATGGCCATTGCAAGACAAAAGATATTTTGCTACAATGCCGAGCCAGGTGAACGATTGAATATTGGTAAGTCGAGATGGACAATGACCTGTTTCGCTAATTAGAACGGAGCATAATATGAAAGCTGACCATCGGCATGAGCTGAAAACCAATATATTGGCCGAATGGCTGGGCAACCTGCCGCAATGGACGAAGGAAAATCTCATAACTATTATCTGTGTATCGGTATTGGTTATTGCGGTCGCAGGCTTTTACATCTGGCGAAGCCACAGCAAAAGTGCACAAGTGCAAGAGCAAATCCGGTTTACAAGCCTTGTCAACCAAATATCGAACACCAAAATGCAAATCCTCAGCGCCCAGGCTCAGGGCGCAGACCGCTCATTCATACTCTTCAAGCCTGCAGATGCCCTCAAAACCTTCGCCGACAGCACAGCCGACGACAATCTGGCGGCTATGGCTCTTATTAAACGAGCCGAAGCGCTGCGAACTGAGCTGCATTACCGGCTTGCGGCCGTGAGCAACCAGGACTTGTTGGCACAGTTGACCCGCGCAAGAGAAAGCTACACCGAGGCTGTAGAGAAATCCTCATCCAATCCCTCGTTAAGGGCCGCGGCCAAGTTCGGACTCGGACTGTGCGAGGAAGAGCTCGGCAATTTCGATAAGGCACGGCAAACATATCGCGAAATCGCAGACGACCCGGCTTTCGACGGCACTGTTGCCACCACCCAGGTAAAGCTGCGTCTTGACACAATGGCCGATTACAAGGGCAATGTCGTCTTCAGGCCCAAACCTGTTGTGCTGCCAAAGCAGATTAAGATAGAGGATTTTGATCTTAACAAGCTCGACGATATGGGTCCACGTATCGATGCCAAGCTGTTTGCTGACGCCAATCTGCCTGCCGAGACCAACCGCCCCCCCGATGTCAATTTGCCTGAGGACGCTAATCAGCCTGCTGAGACTAATCTACCTGCACACGAGCCGAACAACGCAGCCGGCGCCCAAGACACTGATCTGACACCCAAGGAACCAAATACCATCTCCGAGGTCCTCGATGTTAATGCGGCCTCGCAGGATGCCAATAGCCTCTCCGCGGCCGCCGATGCCAATGTCCCCTCCAAGTGATTCACAAAGCGATGCCTCTGGGTTGCCGGAGCCCGGAGGCGAGCCCCTGACGCTGCACGTCGGGAGTTCGATCAAAGAGCGCCGGATTGACAAGTACCTCCACGGCCGATTCAGTAACCTCAGCCGGCGATTCCTGCAGGACGCAATCAAGGCGGGGGCCGTCAAGGTCAACGGCAAAACGGTCAGACCCAGCTTCAAGCTGGGCCCGGCTGACGTAGTTGAATTAACGCTGCCAGAGCCGCCAAGTAAGGACATTCTCCCCGAAGACATCCCGCTGAACGTAATCTACGAGGACGACGAAATAATCATCCTCAACAAACAGCCCGGCATACTCGTCCACCCCGCCCGCGGCAATACTCACGGCACCCTGGTAAACGCCCTTGCATTCTACTGCGATACGCTATCGAGCGGCCTGGGCGAATTTAGACCGGGCATCGTACATCGTCTCGACAAGAATACGACCGGCGTTATGGTTGTCGCAAAAAACGACACTGCCCAGTGGAAGATCGCCGGCCAGTTCGAACGCCGCCAGGTCAATAAAACCTATCTCGCCATCGTCCACGGCACCCCCGATCTCACGCGCGACCGCATAAACGCGCCGCTGGGCGTCCATCCGAGAATGCGGGAAAAATACGCAATCCGTCCGGATACCGGCAAAGAGTCAATTACGTTTTACGAGGTCCTCGAGTCTTTCCGCGGCTTTTCTTTTATGAAAATGGCCCCCAAAACCGGCCGAACACATCAGATCCGCGTCCACCTTTCATACCTAAAGCACCCCATAGTAGCCGACGATATGTACGGCGGAAAACTCGTTTATCCCTGGCAGTTGGCCGATGCCGAACC
>JAGMDR010000085.1 GCA_023128595.1 Planctomycetota bacterium
ATGCTCGGCGTCCAGAATCAACGGCGCAATATCATTGTCGTAGGCCGAGTTAAGCGCGCCGGGTGTGCCTTGGCCGGTGTTGCTTGCCGAGAAGTTCTGGCCGTACTCGTTGGACACATCAGGATTGATTAACTCCAGAGATTCACCGTCACCGTCATGGTCGTCCGACCAGGTCCACCCACGGTGCTCATGGTCCACCGGACCCAGCTCACGAACCGCCCACTCGCCCTGGTCGGCGTAGCGGACCCTGTCAACTATCACACCGGCAGCATCAACTAACTCGATCTCCTCGCCGGAGTTGCTCAGCCGGCCCTCCCAGCCGCCGATAACGTTCGTAACGCCGGGATACTTCGCCGTAAAGGCAGTGACGTCCGAGGCAACAACGAGATACTGCCCTGAGCCAAGTTCAACACCGTCCGGGAAAACAAAATCCACACCATCGCTGAATCCCCAGCCTCCAAGGCTGACCGGCTCGGTCCCGTTGTTAAACAGCTCGATATACTCCCGGCCAAGATTCTCGCCCTCGTTGAACCCGTGATAGGGATGATACATAATCTCATCGATCATAACACCGACAGGCTCCCTCCTGTTCGAGCTTCCCGGCGTCGAACGGCCCAGCTCGAAATCCTCCCAGTGATCGTCGGCGTCGGGCAGGCGCCCGCGGGATTCATCGTCATTCTGCGCATCGAACCAGATGCTGTCTATGGGGTTCCTGTAGGCGTCATACAAAGCCACCCACTCATTACCGCCGGCGCTGAGTCCGAAGTCGGTATGAAGAGGGCCATCACCCGGATCACCGTCGGCCCAAATCAGCAGGAAGCCGCCCGCTAAAATGGTGGTGTCATCAGGGTAATTATCGGGTATGCGGTACCGCCCCCAGTCAGAGCCCGGCCCAAGCAGACGGTCCGAGATGTACATGCCGCCTATATCAACGGGATCGTCGCCATAGTTGTAAATCTCGATCCAGTCGGGAAAGTCGCCGGGGTCGTCCGGGTCCTCGATGGTCCCCTCATTGTCGGCCATAAACTCGTTGATCACCAGGGTGAATGTCCCGTTTGTAAGCCAGTTCTGCGCCAACAAGGCAAAATCGGCCATATTGACCCCGGGAACGCCATCCAGGTCGGCCCTGCAATCAGGGGCCGAACAGCCCGGATCCAGCCAGTACTCGGCAAGACGCGCCACGTCCAGCCAATTGACTCGGCAGTCATCATGCACATCACCCACCGGACAGACGGCACCGACAGAATGAGCTAAAAACAGGACCGGCACAAATGCCAACAGCGAGACTTTCATCGGTCTGAGCATCTTCTATATCCTTCCTCGCGGCCTTCCCTGGGCCACTAACTCCGGCTCCATACCCAACTTATATTATACGCCCCAATGGAGGAACAGAATCGGGCAAACAACCTTCCGTTATTTTACCATATAGAGAACAGTCCGGTCAATGCCCTTTTTTCTCAAACTTAGCGATTTTTCGGAACTCCTACCGATTCACGACTGATCTTAGTTGTAATCCCATTTGCTACAATTACTTTTGAGCATTCAATATCTTGCTTATTGAGCTTGGGTGCACTATTTCGGGTTTTGTCCTTGCTTTGACGCCGGTTGTGGCTGTATTCTGAGCTATTATGACTTATTTGGCGGTACCCATAGCAGCACCGGATCTGGACGAGGCGGCCGACCAAATCACTGAGGCCATTGCCGCAGGCGCCGAGATGCTTGAGCTTCGGACCGATTATCTGGAAGCCCTCAGCCCCGATTTGGTCAAAAACCTGGTTACCCGGGCCAAAAACGCGGGGGATAGGGCTGTTCCGACAATCGTGACCTGCCGCGACAAGCAGCAGGGAGGCGCTATTGCCCATACAGTTCAACTGCGGATCGAGGTGCTCACCGCTGCCTTGAGGGCCGGCGCCGAATTCATCGACTTCGAGTACGAAAACTATCTCGACATTCAGAGCCAGGAACGCATAAGGCTCGCGCTCTCCCAGAGTTCGAGAGGTCGCCTCATTCTCTCCACCCACAATTTCAAAGACAGATTCGACGATATCGGCAGATTGCATCGCCGCATCTTGACGGTCTGCCCGCCGGCGATACCGAAGCTTGTATATACTGCAAATCATATCAACGACTGCTTCGAGGCCTTCGATCTGCTTCATAGAACCGGTGGCGAGCGAATCGTTCTCTGCATGGGCCGGGCGGGCCTGGTCAGCAGAATAGTTGCCAAAAAGCTGGACAGCTTTGTGACCTTTGCAAGTATCGATGAGCAAAGCGCCACCGCACCGGGCCAGCTCACCATCGCCCAGCTCAAGGAGCTGTACCGCTATGATTCTATAGAGGGCGATACGGAGCTTTTCGGCGTGATTGCCGACCCGGTGGGCCATTCGCTCAGCCCCGCTATTCACAATGCCTGCTTCGGCGAAAAGAATATGAACAGATTGTATCTGCCGCTGCTGGTCCAAGGCGGGCAGCCAGAATTTGATTTGTTCCTGCGTAATGTCCTGCTGAGAAAATGGCTGAGCTTCAGGGGCTTTAGCGTAACAATCCCGCATAAACGCAGTGCCTTGGCATTTACAAAAACCGCTGGCGGTATGGTCGAACCGCTCGCTGAGAAAATCGGTGCCGTCAACACTCTAATCGTCACCGCCCAGAGCGGGCTCAAGGCCTACAACACCGATTACGCCGGTGCCATCGACGCGATTACTTCCGGCATGGGTATTACAAAGGCCCGTCTAAAGAGGCTGTCGGTGGCGGTTATCGGCGCAGGCGGCGTCGCAAGGGCGATTGTGGCCGGCCTAAGCGATGCAGGCGCGAAAATAAAGATTTACAACCGCACAGTCGAAAAAGCGCAAAGGCTGGCGGGCGAGTTCAACTGTGAGTTTGCCGGGCTCGATGAGCTGCCGGGCCTGGATGCCAAGCTCGTCATAAACTGCACCAGTATCGGAATGCATCCCAACATCGATTACACACCTCTACCGGACGGCTGCCTGGACAAGGATATGGCGGTATTTGACACCGTCTATAACCCCGCCGAAACCCTCCTGCTCAAGCAGGCCAAACGCGCCGGCGCAAAAACCATCGACGGCATCGAAATGTTCGTAAACCAGGCCCTCGCACAATTCAAATTCTTCACCAACCAAAACGCCAACACCGAACTTATGCGAAAAACTGTTGTTGAGCGTCTCTTAGAATAATGACACCAAAACAGATAATAATTGATAAGGATGCTTTTGTAGGAATAAACCTCGACGCTCTCTGCAATTTTGCTGGCGACCACTTTCTGATTCTTCCGCGAGTTCTACATGATGAATGTGCTGACAATGAAAATGCCAGGGAAACTTTGTTTGGACGCTTCAGAGATATTATACTCGCTGGCGGCTATACTTGTGCGAGTGGTCGGGATATCGTTAAGAAGGAGGGTCAGT
>JAGMDR010000086.1 GCA_023128595.1 Planctomycetota bacterium
GCCATGGAGTTCTTTGCCTATCTTTACTGTTACATTATCATCGATGATTGTGAAGTGCTCCGTATAGACACGCTCAAATACGCTGAAAACCTCAAAATCTTTGTAGCTTTCCTTTAAGGCTTCATAAAGCTTGTGGTATAGTTGGCCCAACTTCTCCTGTTCATGCGGTATCGATGCACGCTCCAGATTATAAATGTATTGGCCCGAGGACTGTTTTATGTAAGGGGCAAGAATATCATTAAATTGCAACTTGTCTTCATTGCTCAATATGCGGTCAAGCCTGGTCAGCATCTCAATCAAAAGCTGCGTACGACTGTAGCTGCGAATATTGCTCATCGCCATAAATGAATCGCTACGCTGGATGTTGGTCTTTATCTTGAGTCTCTTCAACTGCTGCTGCGTAAGACAGTCGAATACTTCTTCGAGCAGGTTCTCGCCAGTTGCAACAAAGTGAGAAAGCAACCTGTTCTGGAAATTAAAGAAAGTCGCAGGACAAAAAGGTGTCTCTTCCAGCGTATCAAATCCTAAGGCTGTGCGAGTAAGCAGATCAAAATCAATACGATCAAATAACTTCTTGGTTGTCCAGTTGTTGTGGTACATCAGTATTATAGAAGCCACAAGAGAATTGACCGGAGCATTTGGTCTGCTGCAGTTGTCTGAGTACAATACCGAGAAATCTTTTTCGTTTATCTTGCAAAAGACTAACCGATAAAACTCATATTCTTTCGAGTTCTTGAGTTTTTTAAGCTTGGCTTCTGGCAACTGGGTTGCGATACCAAATAAAGACGGCTGCAGATGGGAGGTATTTTTACGGAACATCCTTTTTCCCTCGTGAAAATAATTACTCTTATCAAAAACCATCATACAAAATTCACTATGAAAATCAAGAAAAAGCAACTTCAAACCGCAATATCTTGAGACTTTTGCATACAACCTTTTTAGAGTGGACTCAAGTTATAATTTTTCGCTTTTAGCTTTAAGTTTTTATTTTCCTATGACCATCTTTGGTGCTAATATTTCAACATCCTTGAACATCACATGCACGTCTTGTCCGCCATGCAGTTGTAGCGCAAAGCGACCTTCCGTTCGGCTCTTATCATTCTTCAATTCCACTGTCTTTTGGCCGTTTACATGCACAACAATGCGTCGGCCATGTGCCGATACCGTCATCTGGTTCCACTCTTGCGGCTTAAACCACTTGGCTACATCTTCTGCGCTGGGCTGGACTACCCAACCTCTGCCACCAGTTTCATATAGTCCTCCTACATCTTTGCTTTCGTCGATTTCAGCCTGGAAGCCGTGGACCCCAACTCCGCCTCCAACCTCGTCCACCCGGAAGTAAAGACCGCTGTTTCCCTGCACCGCCTTAAACTTCAGCCGCACCGTAAAGTCTTTATACCGCTCGTCACTCACCAAAAGACCATGCCGCCCGTCACTGCTGACGTTGCTCCCTTCGATAACGCCGTCGCGCACTTCCCACTTGCCCCCCGGCAGCGTATGCCACCCCTCAAGGCTCTTGCCGTCGAACAGCGGCCTCCACACGTGTCGCCCAAGCTCCTTGATCCGAATATTCCGCCACCGAACCTGCGCCGACACGCCGGCCCGAACGCCGTGCACCTGCAATCCGATAAAACCAACCTGGTCCACAGGGTCCCTGAAGTCCGCGCAAGGAACCGAATTCACCCACGTCCTTATCCAGTCGCCAACGCAAACCACCCTGAACTTGTTCCACTGATTGTCCTTATACGCCTTGCCCGCAGCCGGATTGCTCTTGGCGTCATACAGCCACATCGCCTTCCGCGCCTCATCCCATACCCCCCCGGACGAGCCCGACTTCTCATTCGATATCTCAACCTGATACCCATAGACGTGCCCCTTCGGGCGAACCCTCTTTATCTCCTTCCCGCGTCTCTTAATCACCGTCGTCCTATCCTTCTTATATACGTGGCTGCGAATCTGCACCCCCGAATTCAGCACGGGATCGACTTTCACCTCGAACTCCAACACAAAATCACCATACAGCTTCTTCGTACACAAAAACGTATTCGGGCTCCCCTCCACCGTCGTCCCCACAATCGCCCCGTCCTCGATCGTGTACTTCGCATATCCCCCCCGGACCTCCCAACCATTTAAGCTCTCCCCGTCAAACAGCCCCTTCCACTCACCCCCATTCGTCAGCGCACTCGCCCCCGCACAACTGCCCCCCATAACAATCACCACCGCCAACAACACTGCCACCTTTTTTGATACACCAGCCACAGTCACACCTTCCTTTCCAAAATCAACCCTAACGAATTCTCGGCGATCCGCTTTTCCCTCGTTTAGTCGCTTGCCTTCACGGACCGCCGAGATATTTCAAGAAAACACACGCTTAAGCTGCACTTATCTCCAATTCTAACATAAAACCGGCCTATAGCCTTTTTCATAAGCCATAAACAGAATTGTACACTAAGCCTCCCACCCAATCCAAGAAAACTTGGTTGGCAAAGCCAGCGGTGCCCTCCGCATCGCCGGATTGATGGCCCGGATTCGGCCAGTCCGCTCCCTACTGCTCCCAAAGCCAACTCTCAGCAAGCAGTGCGAAGTCCGGGAAACTGATCACACCGTCTCGGTTGACATCCTCAACGAGCAGAACCCCCTGGTCCAACCACCTCTCCGCAATCATCTCAAGGTCCGTGCCGTTGACTGCATCGTCGTTATTGCAGTCGGCCGCGTTGCCCTCGCTCGATTGCGACATGCTCGCTTCCGCCGTCCCCCCGTAGGCCCCCATGTTTATCCGTTTACCATGCGGCCACAACTCCCCCGTCCAATCGGAATTCCTATCGCCCCTATCAATACAAGGGCTCGTAGCATCATCCTGAACCCAGCTCTCGTTGTTCGGGTCCCATCTGCCCGCCTGAGATTTTAAATGATAATCACCATTATTTCGGTCAGCGAAAAGTGGATTGGGAGAAATATTGCCTAACCCGCCACCGATCCAGCCTTCGATGCAGGAGAAGTAAATGGGCTCAGAATGATAAATTTGTGCACCGTCGCGAGTGCATGTGTTGCCCCATAATATGCAGTTACGAATAACGGTGTCGCCATAAATGCAACGACTTAGTCCACCACCGTAAGAACCCGAATTATGGCAGATGGTGTTGTTCTGGATGGTAGCACCATAGCTATAGTATATGCCACCACCCCATCCTTGAGCCGAATTTTCACAGATGACGTTGTTCTGAATTATGCCGTGACACTGATGGAGTCCTCCGCCATGGCCATTTGCCCGTGTAGTAAAGTTGCCAGATATGATATTGTTCTGAATAGTACCATTGCAACCGAGAAGACCTGCACCATCACCCGCAGAGTTTTCTTTAATGGTGTTGTTCTGGATTATCCCATCGCAATCTGTTAACCCACCCCCACTTCCACTATAAGGACCGCCTGTGGCAGTGGCAGAGTTGTCCATTATCAGATTGCCCTGAATGGTGCCATGACATTTATAAAGCCCACCACCGCCCCCTGAGAAATTTCCTATGACTGAGTTTTCCAAAATTGTATTATACTGGATGGTGCCATTGCAATTGCAGAGTCCACCGCCGTAGGCTAAGTAGGCTTCGACCAAATTTCCGGAGATGGTATTATTCTGAATTGTAGCCAGAGTGCCATTGCCATAGATGCCACCCCCACAGTTATCTCCCCGCCCATTGGTTATGGTAAAACCGGAAAGTATGCAAGAGGGGGGTTCGGTACCAATGAAAGTTACAACGGAACCAGCTTGATTACCATCGATAATGGTGCTGGCCACAATGCAGGGATCCGTTGGATCGGCCGAACGCAGGATGATGTTTTTGCCTTTAAAATTAATGTTCTCTGCGTATGTTTCTGGTGATACAACGATTTGTTCACCATAGATTGCAGCATCGATAGCGGCTTGGATAGTTGGATAATCTCCAGGAACGGTTGTGACCTCACCAGTTTGCTCAGTTGTGAACTCAGTTGAGTCTGACCAGTAACTCCATGCACCGTCATTGTCCTGATAACGCACCTTCCAGGCGTAGCTTATATTGTCAGAAAGTGTTCTCGGAGGAATCGTGATGGATAAAAGGTCCCCGGATGATTTTGTTGAAGCAAAGACAGTCCAGGTGGTGCCGGAAACCCATACGTGCCATTGCGATGCCTGATGGGTATCCCCTACATCCGGATCAGAGAAAGCCGAGGCACTCAGCGTGGGTGTTAGAGAAACATTTGTTGCACCGTTTGCTGGAGAAGTATTTGTGGGTTTGTCTGGAGGAGAGTTATCGCTGATAAATTCATCCGCGCCAATGTCGTAGCCAGAACCACGAGGACGTAAATCGCCTTCAAAGTCCTCAGTCAAACCAGGAATGGAAGTACCAATATCTATACAGGGAGAGTCTGGTTGAAGATGAAAATCATCGCTTTCAGGGTCAACCAACCGGGGATTATCTGAGATATTCCCGGTGCCGCCACCCGACCAATCCTGAATACAACAGTAAGAAGGTGTAGAAGATGCGTAAAGCTGTGCTCCTTGATCGGCAGTATTTTGCCAGATAATGCAGTTTGTAATAGTACCGTTGCAACCGCTAAGCCCACCTCCATAGTCTCCCGCTGAGTTACCAAAGATGGTATTGTTCTGAATGGTTCCGTTGCAACTCCCAAGCCCACCGCCGCCGGTAAAGCCGAATCCGAAAGCCGAATTGTTCGAGATAATATTGTTCTGAATGGTGCCATCGCAACCAAAGAGCCCACCGCCACCGGCACCTCCTTCGTTGCAAGTTACCTCGTTTTCTGAGATGATATTACATTGGATGATACCGTCACAATCATGCAGCCCGCCCCCAAAACCAGAACTGGGCATCATAGCAAGGACCGCCCGGTTTCCCGATATGATATTGTGCTGGATCGTGGCCAAAGTACCATTGCCATAGATGCCACCGCCGCAGGCGTCCCATATCGCAGTCCCGTGGCCGTTGGTGAGGGTAAATCCCGAGAGTACGCAGGTAGGAGATTCGGTGCCGGAGAAACTAACCACAGAACCACCGAAACGACCGTCGATAATTGTCCCGCCCACAACGGCGGGATTATTCGGCTCCGTTGAGCGAAGAACGATATCCTTGCCCCCGAAGTCGATATTCTCATGGTATGTCCCGATGGCGACGACGATCTCATCGCCCTCTGAGGCCGCATCTATTGCCGGCTGAATATCGGCGAAATCATAGCTCGCCCCGGGCCCAACCGTAATCGTGGCCCCCGCAGCCCACCCCGCAATCACCAGCAGCACACCAAACGCTCCGAACCGCTTCTTTCGACTCTTTCGCATTGTCGCTATTCCTCCGACATAAGCGCAAGTCGCAAACTAACCGCACAAAATGCCTATGCAGAATAGTAGCAAACCCGCTCCCCTTTGTCAAGAAAAATCCGACACAGCTCGCTCGCGGCGAATTTTCAGAGGCCAAGCCGCACAGAGCGACTAAATAAGCGGCGTCTTGCCGGGGACGGCCACCGGCTCAACCGCCATATCCCCGAACTCATACTCCACCGGGCGCAAATCACAATACGATTGCTACAACAGCCTACCCCCCAACCCCCCCTCCCGTCAACCATAATCCTCATCCCCGTTTAGTCGTCACCGGCACGGCGGCAATCCTCCTCACTCCTCCCACACCCCGTCTCACCCCCAGCGCGCCCGAAGGCCCGCGTCCCCACCCCCTCGGCAACCAGTCACCGTTCTTCCGCACCCGTCAATCCAAAGATATTTCAGGAAGCTCTACTTGCCCGCTCTCTCGCCACTCCTCGAATCGCCCTCGCATTCGCTGCATAGTCCCCTGCCTCTCCTCTTCGGACATATTCTCCCACCTGGCCCTCATAGCTCTCCCTCTCGCCATCTCGGCCTGCCTCTCCTCCTCAGACATATTCTGCCATCTCTGCATCGCCAGCGCGAATCCCTCTCTCAATCTGCCCATTTCCTCTTCAGTAAGATTAAGGTCCGCCCAGACCCCCCGCCAGCCGCCAAATCCGCCGCCCATCGGAGCTTCGCTCGCGACCGATTCGCTCTCGCCCACCTCTTCCGCCTCCTCCTCAGCAACCTCTTCCGCCTCGGCCTCCACTTCCTCCGCCGCCTCTTCCACCACGACAGGCTCTTCTTCAACAGCCTCTACCACTACCGCCCCCGGCACCGCCATCTCCAATTCAATTTGTTTCGCCGCCGGCTTGGCCTCCGGTTTGGGCGCAGCCTCGCTCCGCCACGACCGAATCTTCCTGATGCCCAGCCCCAGCCCCAACGCCGCGACAAGCACCACAATCGCACCTGCCGGCCACACTAACGAACTCGTCTTTTTCATTGTCGCCACCTCATATCAATTTCACAACCAATATTCCCTATTCTATCATATTTGGGACTTATTGCACTACCTCGTATGCAAAATCTCCCCTCAATTTTCTCAACTACGGTTATTCGTATTAATTCGTGGTTAATATCTCTTTTGTCCCCTTTGTGCCTTTTCACGGCTACCATATCTGTCCTTTTTCTCCATCTTACCCGACAGATGCAACTCTTTTCTTGTCATCGATGTCGAATCCGATATACTTATCCATCAAGAGTCTCCTGTAACAAAGATAAATACCAACAACTAAAGAAATGCTTAACTTCTTCGAACAGCCCTGGACGTTAATAGGTACGGCGGTCTTAGTCCTGTTCGCCGTATTCACCTTCCGCAGCGTCCTGCCGGAAGAACGCCGCCGGTGGCAGTGGCTCCTGCCCCTCGGCGTCGCTGCCCTCGCCCTCGGCCTCGACTACATCGTAAAAACCGACCGCGAGAAAATCAACTCCCTCATCCACACGGTTATGCAAGCCGTCGAGCAGGAAAGTTGCGCTCTGATCGACGCCACTATCGCCGACGACTACCGCGACTCGTTTCACAGCACCAAGGCAGAGCTGATGCGCCACTGCCGACAGAAACTTTCCCGCCCGCTCATCGCAAAAAACAGTATAAGAGGCATGACCCCTCCGGCTATCACGCCCCCAACCGCAACCGTTACACTATTCACCACAACTCACTTCGAAAAGGACAGCTACGTCGCCCGCGACTATTACACCCCATTGGCCCAATTCAAGGTCGAGCTCCACTTCCGCAAACAACCCGACAAATCCTGGCTAATTACCCGCATCAACCCCCTCGAAGCCAACAAGCAACCCATCAAATGGCGACAAATCTAATAGTCACCCTCAATCACCCCGCAGCTTATAAACTCTCAGCATACTCGGCTCCGGAACCTTTTCTCGCCGCCGATCGCGATTCACACCAAGCGTCTCCCACCGAAGAACATATTCCACCTCGCCCTGCCCGCTCTCCCCGGAATCCCTCGACAGCCTCAATTGCATCCCCGGAAAATCTGATTCCAGCTTCTTCAGTTCCTTAGGCTGCGCGGACACCTTTTCTATTTCACCAAGCGGCTTCAAGCTGCTCTCGTCCAGCTTCCACGCCCCAGACCCATATTTGTCATGGTTGTACGACTGCGTCAGATAACCGTCCTCTAAAACGACCCCCGACACCCTGATTTCAAAGTGTATAGTCCCGCCGCCCTCGAAAAACCAGCGGTAGTCCCAGTCGCTGGCCCGACAAATCCTCCATCGCCCGCCCTCGAACCGCGCGTTATACACCTGCGTCTTGCCGTCCTCATCAAACTTATGATAACTGATTACCACCCGTTTCTTCGAGTCAAACCCGATCCTCGTATTCCCATTTATCATCCCCCCCTTCACCGGCACCGCATCGACAACGATCCCCTTCGTATCAATCGTCATCGGCAGCTCAATCGCCCCACCCCTCACCGTCTCCCAATGCACCATATCCCTACTGCGTGCATAGCTCAGGTCGTGATTGGTATAGCAGTTCGGCGTGTCACGCCAGACCCAGCAAATATGAAAATACCCGTCCGGCCCGCGCACAGGCCCCACAATATAAGCATTCATTAGCCCCTGCCCGTCCGTCAAAGGCTTATCTAATAATCGCCGCCACCTCTTCGCCTTGGCGTCATAAACATTATATATCTGATTCCCGTTGCCGCTGCCCCCGTCCCGATACGTAAATATCAGCTCGCCCGCCGCCCCCTCGAAAAATTTCGGATACGTGCACCTCTTCTCCTCCCGACCGACCATCTCGCCCAGCCTCTTGAAGCTGTGAATATCGTAAGGCTCGCTCGTCCGAAAATAAACTAACGGCACACAGTGCATATTACCGCTAAGATGCACATACCCACCCGCATCAACCGCCATCGTCACATAATTGTGACTGTCCCACCCCAACGCCGAATCTAACTTCTGATATTCCCACTCCTTCGACCCCAGAGTCCGCATCGCCACCGTCATCCGCCGCTTAGCATCGTAGTAAGCAACGTACTGCCGCTGTCCCTCCGTCAGCAGACAAAACCCAACTCTATGCCCCGACCACACCTGACCAACAGCCACCGATCTCTCGACCCTCGGCCCTTCTTGTCCCACGCAAAAACCCACAACCCCCACAAACAAAACCAAAATCCCCCCTGCCAAAATCTTTCTCAAGCCCATAGTCCTCGTCCAATCAACATAATGTTTGGCCCCCACCCCTGTGGTGGGGGTTATTCTTGTTGCTAACGCAGCCTACAACTCCTTCGCCCAAAAAACGCAACCTCAGTCCAACCTCAATCGCCCCTCACCCTAACGACCCCACCATCCTCAGTCAACCAATTTCTCCCGCAGCAGATTCCTCGACATCCGGACCTAAATTGCACGCTCTCATTCAGCCCTCGCCGGCACGCCGACGCTTGTAATGCTTCAGTCGGAATTGG
>JAGMDR010000087.1 GCA_023128595.1 Planctomycetota bacterium
GTGGCCTGGAAGTAATCGCCCTGTGATGGAGCGATGTTGCCTAAGCCGGGCCCACCTCGCATCACGTTGACGACTACGGCCGGCAGTTCGGCCCCTGCCAGATAGCTGATTCCCTCCTGCATAAGACTAATGCCGGGACTGGACGAGGTTGTCATCGCCCTTTTTCCAGTGGCCGAAGCTCCGAAAATCATATTGATTGCCGCAAGCTCACTTTCGCTTTGGATGAAAACCCGGCCCTCTTCGGGCATTCTTTTTGACATATAAGCGGTGATTTCGTTTTGGGGTGTGATTGGGTAGCCGAAATATGCGTCAAGGCCGGCGATAATGGCCGCTTCAGCAAGCGCCTCATTGCCGCACATTAGAATCCTTTCGCCCATGCCGTTAGAAATCTGCCTTTCTTCTATCATATTTTTTCTTGTTGTAGAATTTCTAACGCGGCTCACGCTTTTTCCTCTATTAAAGTCGGCTTATTTTTCTTCTTGCTCGGTTCGAGGACTATATCACTGTCGCTAAAGACCTCAATCGCTACATCGGGACAGATAATAGCACACATAGCACAGCCGGTACAATCAGAACCGGCTGCCTGGGCGGGGAAATAACCGTTTTTGTTGGAGTGCTTAGAGATGACAATGCACTTCTTCGGACATACCGCTACACACAGGCCACAGCCTTTGCACCGCTCGGTATCAATTATTATTTTGCCAGCCATTTGAGTATTTTGTATCTGTTAGCTCATCTGTTGTGTAATTAAGCTGTCGAATTTTAACAAGTATTGTGGGGTCTGTAAAGTGGAAAGGCAATTAACATAATACAAAGTATATTTTGAGAAAGGGGCCGATAAGAAACGTATTTTGGGTATTGAGAGAACGGTAGTCAGTGATAATAGTGAGTTTAATGCAACTTTGGTCCCGCCGGTCTGGGCCCGAAAAGTTATGTTTTGAGTTCTGGCGGCAGTTGTGTTATGAACTTATAGGACGTCAGCGGCGTATAGTTTTTATCACAAAATCGGCTGTCAAGGCCTGTGCCCGGCTCGTCTTTACTAAAGCTATGTTCTTTATTTGCCGATACTTATGTTATAAGCGATGGCTGGCCGTCAGCAGATAGTCCGAGAATTACAGCTCGGCAGCGAAGCCGGTCGGATAAAAATTGACCGGGGAGAAACGGAATGCAGCGGGTGCTGTATTTGTTTTTTTTGCGCATCCGACGGGCACGGAGTTTGTCCACATTGATTATTGAAGTGTTGTTTTCGACGCGGCGCGAAATTCTTCTTTGGGTTTGATATGAGAGCATTGGTTACGGGCGGAGCGGGTTTTATCGGGTCTCATCTGGCAGAGCGTCTGCTGAAAGACGGCAATGAGGTGGTTGTTGTCGATAACCTCAGCACCGGCAGCTTGAAGAACGTCGAGAGCTTCGAAGGATATCACGGGTTTGAGTTCGTTGAGGGTGATATCCGCGATGGCAAGTTGATAGAAGCTCTGGCGGAGCGGAGCGATACGGTCTTTCATTTAGCTGCGGCTGTCGGCGTGCAGTTGATAGCGGACGACCCGGTCCATACGATAGAGACCAATATCGGGGGGACTGAGACGGTGCTCGAGGCGGCGAATAAGTTCGGCGCCAAAGTCCTGATTGCTTCGAGCAGCGAGGTCTATGGCAAGAGCGAGGCGACGCCCTTCCGCGAAGAGGACGACCTTGTGTTGGGCAGCACGAGTATGTCGCGGTGGGCATACGCGTGCACCAAGGCGATCGATGAGTTCTTGGGCCAGGCCTTCGGTCAACAGTACCGCCTGAACGTGGTGATCGGGAGGTTCTTCAATACAATCGGGCCGAGGCAGACGGGTCAGTATGGGATGGTAGTGCCCCGATTCGTCGAGAGGGCGTTGAAAAACAGGCCGGTTCAGATATACGGCACCGGTCGGCAAACGCGGTGCTTTTGCTATGTCGGCGACCTTGTGGAGGCGGTAATCGAGCTTATGAATTGTGAGCAGGCGGCGGGGAAGGTATATAACATCGGCTCAAGCGAAGAGATAAGTATCGAGGGCCTTGCCGACAAGATAATTGAGATGACCGGCAGCAAAAGTAAGAAGCAATTTGTCTCTTACGAGGAGGCCTACGGCAGGCCAATTGAGGATATGATGCGGCGGGTGCCGTGCCTTGAGCGGATAAATGCGGCGATTGGGTGGGAGCCCAAAACCGACCTGGCTGAAACGCTGGAGGTAATTATCGAAGGTCTTAGGTAGAAGCAGGGCCGAATCTCTGTTGTGGACCTTCGTCCACTTTGTAGGTGAAAACCTGCGGTAAAACCGCAGGCTAAATAGATTGGTTCGCTTCGCTGGCAATGACGGTTTGCATTTGACCTTTTCGGAGTAGTACGTGGCGGCGACATTTAGTCAGTGGGATTATCTGATAGTCACGGCGTCGAATGAGCTGCAGGCCGAGGCATACGAGCGGCAGTTGAAGATTCGCCAAGACCTGGGGCTTTTGAGTGACGTCCGTGAGGTTCTGGTCGTTGCCGATCCGGGCGGCAAGCGGGTTGGCAGCGGGGGCAGCACGCTTTACTGCCTGATGGAAGTTCTTACCCGCCAACTGGGCGGGGACTTGCGAACGGCCGGACCGGGCGAGTGGGAAAGCGTTCTGCGGAAACTGCGAATTCTGATTGTTCACGCCGGGGGTGATTCGAGGCGGCTGCCGGCATACGGTCCGTGCGGTAAGATATTTGTTCCGGTCCCGGGTGAAAGTGACAGTGCGGCGCCTTTGAGCTTGTTTGACCGGCAATTGCCGATATATCTGGCCCTGCCCGAGACGCAGGGGGACATCGGGCAGGTCGTGATAACCTCCGGCGATGTTATGCTGAGATTTGAGCCGGATGAAGTGAGATTCGCCGCCCAGGGCGTTACGGGATTGGCCTGCTATGCGCAGCCGGAACAGGCGAGCAGGCACGGTGTATTCTGCAGGGGACAAGGCGATGCGGTCGGGCTGTACCTGCAGAAGCCCACTGTGGCCGAGCAGAAAGCAAAAGGGGCGATAGACGCTTACGGCCAGGCCTGTCTGGATATTGGCGTGATGAGCTTCGACGCGGCCACGGCTGTTAAGATGTTAGAGGTTTTCGGGGTTTGTGCGGATCGGGGGGGCAAGCTTGCTTTGAGCGGCGAGATTGGTGAAGCGGTAATCAGCCGGCGTCTGGATTTCTATCGGGAAATCTGCTGTGCGATGGGCAGCGAGGCCGAGAAGTCGGAACACTTTGAGTCCGCCCGGCAGAGCGGTTCAAAGTGGAACAAGACTTTATTAGGCAAGCTGTTCAGGGCCTTTTCGCCGGTGCCTTTTAGCGTGAAGCTGCTGAAGCACTGTGATTTTCTTGATTTTGGGGCAAGCAGAGCACTTATTGACAGCGGCGCTCGGCTGCTGCAGGAAGACCGCGGGGTATCCTCGGTGCAGAGTCTTCTCGATATCAACAATGAGATTTCCCACGGCGGCTCGGTTAAGGGCCCATCTGCGTGGGTGGAGGGCTGTCGAGTCAGCTCGTCGCTGACTTTGGGCGGGGAGAATATGGTTGTTGGCGTTGATGTTGATGAGCCGGTATCTCTGCGGGCCGGAGCGTGCCTTGACGTTATTAAGGGGCGGAGCCGGGGCGGCGAGGATGTGTGGTTTGTGCGGTGCTACGGTGTGGATGATACTTTTAAGGAAACGATTGAAGAAGGTGGGAGTTTCTGTGGAGGCCGCGTGCTCGAATGGCTCGAAGCCGTGGGTGCCGGGCCGGAAGATGTCTGGGATGCGGAAATCTCTGTGGGCAGTCGGAGCATCTGGAACGCGCGGATGTTTCCCGCGGTGAAAGCTCACAGTGAGTATCGGCGGTGGCTGTGGATGCTCGATGCTGCAGGCGCCGGCGATAAGGACACCGAGGCGTGGCGCAGGGCGGACAGGTACAGCCTCGAGGAGATTTTGGCTGCCGCCGACCATAGTGACTTCTACGGGCGGCGAGGGAGGATTCGGGCCAAGGCAATTCAACGTTCTCTGCGTCGGGTGTTTCGGCCCCGGAGTGGATTTTCGAGTTCTGAGCTGGCGTACCTGCTCAAAGGTACGGAGGATTTGAGCGGGTGGGTTTCGGAGGTTCTTGCGGAGGCCCACTGGCATTTTCGGAACAGCGAGACCGGCGGGACCGAGTGCCTCGTATTTCCCAGGATTATCCATACATTAGGTTCCGCATTAGTTGAGCTTTACGAGGATAAAGATATTGCGGTGTCAGAGGCCCTGCCCGGTTTGGAGCGAATGCTGGGGGTCGAGCGGCGGAAGTGGTTAGGGTCTTTAGGGCTGGATTTGGATTGCGGGCTGAGCATTGTCCAATGGTCGCGGCGGGCACAGAGTGCCGCGTTCGAGGGTCTGGAGAGTGCGATTGTCGCCAGCGGTTTCGAGCAGGATGCCTGTCCGCGGAGCGTTTTGCGGAGCGATGAGATTGTCTGGGCCCGTGCTCCGGCTCGTCTCGACGTCGGTGGCGGCTGGACGGATACGCCGCCCTATTCGCTTGAGCACGGTGGCTGTGTGGTCAATGCGGCGGTTAATCTCAATGGTCAGCCGCCCATACAGGCGTATATGCGCGTGATAGATGAGCCGGTGATTCGCATCAGCTCGATCGACCAGGGTGCGAGGGTGGAGATTGGCAGTTTCGACGAGCTGCTGGACTATCGAGAGGCGACGAGCAGTTTTGCACTTGCCAAAGCGGCATTGGTGTTATCCGGTTTGTCACCGCCGGCCGGAGACAAGGGCGGCAACACCAGCCTAAAGAAGCTGCTGGAGCGTTTCGGCGGAGGGATTGAGCTGACGAGTCTTGCCGCGATTCCCAAGGGCAGCGGATTGGGGACGTCGAGCATAATGGGGGCCGTAATCTTTGCGGCGATTCAGCGGGTTATCGGCAGGGAGCTCTCGCAGCGCGAGCTGTTTCACAGCGTGCTGCGCTT
>JAGMDR010000088.1 GCA_023128595.1 Planctomycetota bacterium
AACGCCGTAGGAAAATATTCTTCGTCGTGAAGATAGTAAATGCCTGTAAGTATGCCGGCGGTTAATCCCACAAGCATGCCGATGCCGCCGAGATAGGCGACCGTTCCTTTGTGCGTTTTTACGAGGTTATCGGGCCTATCAACGATTCCGAACTTCAGTGCAATCTTCTTGCACAGCCAGGTGGCGAGCAGGGCCGCGATAAATGAAAAGACCAGCACCGGCCAGAATTGCAGCACCCAAGTTATGGGTCTTTCAAAGCCTATGAAGTTGTCCAGCATAGTTATTGTCCTCTACTATGAGGCGTCCGGGCATGGCGGTAGTGTCCGGCCTTTCCATAGTTTACCGGATCCGGCCGGCATTGTCCAGGTTGATTGCTTTAGCGTTACGGTGGAGTTTTATGAGTCTCTATAATATCTGCAAGCGTGGAGTTGATATACTCATTTGTGCGCCGGCGATGGTTGTTTTGCTGCCGGTTTTTGGGGTATTGGTTATAGTCATTAGACTTGGCAGCAAAGGCCCGGCGGTGTTCAGGCAGGAAAGGGCGGGGAAAAACGCCCGTCCGTTCGTGTTTTACAAGTTTCGCACGATGAAGCTCGATGTTGAGCCTTTTGGGCCCAGTCCGAAGTCCGGCCGGGACCCGCGGCTGACGAAAGTCGGAAAGTTCCTGCGGGAATATTCTCTTGACGAGCTGCCGCAATTGTTTAATATATTAAGAGGAGATATGAGTATAGTCGGGCCCCGGCCGCTGTATCTTTCACAGATACCAGAGTGGAGTGAGCGGCAAAAGAAGCGGCTGATTGTCAGGCCCGGCCTGACCGGTCTGGCACAGATATCGGGCAGAGGAGAGCTGACTCGTGAAGAAAAACTTGAACTCGATGTCAAATATGTTGAAACGGCCGGTTTCTTGACCGATATGAAGATAATACTGGCTACCATCGGTCAGGTCTTCCGACGAAGGAGCATCTATGAAAAAAGATACTCACAGAACGAGCATACGCGAGGTGAAGACCGACGGTAGAGAAGAGTCGCTAATTGGAGCGAATTAAATGGGAACGAAAACTTCGAATAGAACCAAATACCTCACGAAAATAGAGCAGTTGGAGCAGTTGAGTGAGCAGGAAATTGCTGATTTGAAGGAGGTCACCAACAAGTTTGCCTTTCGAGCCAACGACTATTATCTGTCGCTTATCGACTGGGACGATCCCGATGACCCGATTCGTTCGATTATCGTCCCCCATTTGCAGGAACTCGAAGAGTGGGGCCGGCTCGACCCCTCGAATGAAGAGGCCTATACAGTTATGCCCGGGCTCGAGCACAAGTATAATTCGACGGCGCTGCTTTTGGTCAGCAACGTTTGCGATGGTATCTGCCGATACTGCTTCCGCAAGCGTGTCTTCATGGAGCCGCAGAGCGCATACCTGCGGGACGTACCGGCGGCGATGCAGTACATAAGGCAGCATTCCGAGATAAACAACGTGCTGCTGACCGGGGGCGATCCGCTGGTGCTGACGACGTCGAAGCTCGAGAACATTATCCGACAACTAAGGCAAATTGAGCACGTCCGGATTATTCGTATCGGGACGAAGATACCGGCGTTTAATCCGTATCGGATTATCGACGACCCGACGCTGCTGGAGATGATAGAGGCCTGCAGCACCGAGCGAAAGAGAATATACATAATGACGCACTTTGTTCATTCGAGGGAATTGACTGATGCGGCGGTCAAGGCCGTCCATCTGCTGGCCAAGGCCGGCGCGATGATAGCGAACCAAACGCCCTTGATAAGAGGGCTAAACGACGAACCCGAGGTTATGGCCGAGCTGCTCGGGAGGCTGTCTTATATTGGTGCGGTTCCTTACTACATTTTCCAGTGTCGTCCGGCCCTGGGCAACAAGGCCTACACGGTCCCGATTGAAGAAGGCTATGAGATAGTAGAGCGGGCCAAATCACTCGTATCGGGACTTGGAAAGCGGGTCCGTTACACGATGTCACACTCGACAGGGAAGATAGAGATAGTCGGCAGGACGAAAGATTACGTCTATTTCAAGTATCACCGGGCGGCCGATGATGCCAACAGCGGGCGTTTTATGGTTTACCGAAGTAATCCGAACGCCTACTGGCTGGACGACTACGATGAAATGGTCGATGATTGTCGAATCAGCCTGCCGTAAAGATTGTGCGGGCCGAACAGGGTCGTTGTCGCTGATCCCGTCCCGGCATCCGTTGATTAGTTCTGAGCTGCCTGGATGACCCCCGGTAAAATCGGGGGTTAATTATTTGCGCGATCGGAAGATTGGTTGAGTATGGCGGTTAGGGCAAGGTTGGCAATTTCGCTTGTTTTGGCGGGCTGTGGCGCGGCCTTTGCGCTGGAGCCCAAAGAGATTCTCGTGGTGGTGAACAGGAATATGTCGGCATCGAGCCGGATCGGCCGATACTACTGCGAAAAGCGAATGGTGCCCTATGAGAATATCCTTTATCTGCATTTAGGCAAGAGCCTTCGTGATAACATCAGCAGAGACGATTATGAAAGATGGATAGCCGAGCCGATTCGCTGGGAACTGCTCAAAAAGAGGGTCCCGGGCGAAATCAGATGTCTGCTGACGACTTACGGTGTGCCGATCAGGGTGGCAAGCCGAGCGCCGCTAAAAGGCCAGGAACGCAGGCTAAAAGAGCTGGAAGAATCAATAAAGCAGGAAAAGAAGAGGATTGAGCAGTTAGAGCAGGCCCCAAGGGCCCCTGGCAGGGATGCCTCGGGCGAGACGGGCCGGGCGCAGGACGAGCTAAAGAAAAGCAAACAGAAAGTGGCCAAGCTGCAACTGGAAATCGACCGCATCAACGGCAAAGAAACAAATGCTTCGGTGGACAGTGAATTGTCGATGGCGTTGGTTGGTGCTTATGATCTGTATCGCTGGCAGCCGAATAGGCTCAAAGACGACGTGCTGGGTCTGAGCTTTCAAACGCTTATGGTCAGCCGGCTTGACGGTTCGGACCATGAAATAATCGAAGGCCTTGTCGATAAGGCGATAGAGGCGGAGAAAACAGTGTTAAAGGGTATCGCCTACATCGATTCGAGGGGTATTAAGAACGAAAAGTCCAATCTGTACGGTTATTTCGACCAGTCTTTACGGGACCTGGCGATACTTACAAGATTGCGGACCGCAATGCCCGTGAAAGAGGAGCGAACGCCGGAGCTTTTCGCTCCCGGCTCCTGTCCGCAGGCGGCTATCTACTGCGGCTGGTATAGTCTGAAAAAGTACGTGGATGCCTTTGAATTCGTCGATGGTGCGGTGGGCTATCACATCGCAAGTTTCGAGGCGGCAGGCCTTCGTGATCCCAACAGCAGCAACTGGTGCCCGGCCATGCTCAGAGACGGGATAACCGCGACGTTAGGAGCGGTGAACGAGCCGTATCTTCACACATTTCCGGAGCCAAAGGCATTCTTCGGGCAGTTGTATAAAGGTAGCTGTCTTGTTGAGGCATACTATCGCACCAAGCCGTTCAACTCGTGGCAGTTGGTGCTGATAGGTGATCCGCTGTACAGGCCCTTTAAGAAATCTCAATCGTCTCCGGGTGAGGGTTCCTGAGTTTTAGTGAGGCCTTTGCGGAATTGGGTTGTTAGGCAGAAAGCGCCGACAGCCGCAAGGATCCCCGCAAAAGAGACGAGCACATCTTGTACTCCAAAATCTCTGCCGAGCACTACAGAAAACAACCTTACAACCAATAGTAAAGCTGTCGGCAGGGCCGTTGCTGCTGCCAACCATTTTGCCTTGGGGGCTCTGAGCGAATCGAAATGTTGTATGTAGCGAATCCACAGGAGAGTGAAGAGCACATAGGAAAGCAGGCCGAATATTGTGTTTGTGATCGGTAGCAGCTCGGCCAGATTGGCTCGTGCGATGTTTGTCAGCCCGAAGATAGTAACGCCCGCCACCACAAGAGCGGCCGGCCAAAACGTAAAAAAAGAAAACAACAGTAAGCCGGCGACAATCCCTGCCACGTCCGCGCCCAAGTCCCTGATATCACAACTGCGCTCAAGATAACCCTGAAGCAATTCGTCAATAACCCCATACACCGTCAGTGCCAGAAGTACCCACCAGACGCCGGCCCTGCGCCATCGCACTTTGCGGTGGGGATTGAGCACGAACCAGAGCAAGAAAACCAGAATCAGGTAAGCAAGGAAGTGCAAACCCTTGTCGGAGACCCCGGCTTTGCGAACCACTAATGGGATTGGGATATGCGAGACGATAAACAGTGTGGGCCAATAGATTGCCAACGAGATTATGGTTAGCTTGTGGCGGCACGATGAAGCCATCAAAATCCTCTAAATGCGTTGCCGGTGTTGTGGAGACTATCTTAACTTTCACAAGATTGCGCGTTCAATTCTACCAGAGACTCGCTTGCAATGTAACGCATTGTTCGCTGAATATAGGAAAAAGTCCCGCGTACCGACGGCTTTTTGGCTTATGTCACCGGCAGGCGGTCCGACTCTGCTAAATCATTTCATTGGCGCCGGGAGTTCGGTGTGCCGAGGCCGGCCAAATCTATCTGCACTTTTGTTGCAAGTCTAATTGCAATTTTGGGCCTCCGGGCCGGTCGCCTTTTCCACTCACTCTTGTTCCTGCCACAACCACTGCCATCCCATCAGCATGACGTCGGAGAAATCCACTACCCCATTGCGGTCCAGGTCTTCGGCCAGCAGCTCCTTTTCTATCCTCCACTTTTGCGCCAGCCGCCCAAAGTCCGATAGCCCAACTGACCCGTCATAGTCTATATCTGCGGCGTTGCCTTTTTCGGCGTCACGGGACATACTGGCTTGGGGCGTGCCGCCGTAGGCCCCCATATTGATCAGCCCCCCATGCGGCCATAACTCGCCGCGCCAGTCGATCAGGCCGCAATAGAGGTAATTTGGATCATCGACAACATACGAAGTCCCCGCGTCAATACACAGGCTTGTGCTCGCATCCGTGACCCAGGCCTGGGAATTGGGATTCCATCGCCCGACCAGGGATTTGAGGTGATAGTCACGGCTGCCGGAGTCGGCGAATTGAGGATCCTCATCGATGTTTCCTTCGAGCCAGGTAATGGTGGAATCCAGCACAGTTCCGTTGCTTACAATCGCAACGCCATCGCTGCCGCCCTCGATATTGCTGTACAGGACCGCTACGTGAGATCCGGCGTTGGGTTCGTTATCAAGCTGGCTGCTATCGGTCACTCTTATGGCTGTCTGGCAATCCGACACTATACAGTTGATCAGTGTCGCAACACCGCCGCCTTTAGTGAGGTAGTACGGATGGCTGGCTCTGCCCAGGTCAAAAATTTTGATCCCCGCGCTGCCTCCACCATAAATATCTGTGATGGTGTTGTTGATGAGCAGGGCCTTGCAGGTGTTTTCGATGGCGACGCCGGCGTTACGGCAGTTGGAGATCAGGTTGTTTATCATGATCGGAAAGCTCTTGTCACGCAAAACGACGCAGTGGTCCCTGCTTCCTATGATTACGTTTCCAATAATGATCGCCGAGCATTTAGTGGGGTTTATCATATCATCGTCGTTTGGGTTCAAGAACAGGTTGTTTAGTATTAACGGGGGCGGAGTGCTCTCTCCCCACAAATCGACATCGTCGTTGTCGCCGTTCTTGCCGGTGAAGTAGCAATTCTCAACCAGGATGTAGGAGAATCTGGTATGCACACCCTGTCCGATTGAGAGGAATTGGCAGCCGATGATGTGGGCTGATGCTTCTCCGGGGTAGTCCGGGTCATCGGATATGATTGCCAAGGCATCTCCTTCGCCATCTCCGCTGTCGTCGGGAAGATTGTGAAAGATACACCCCTCGAAATCGAGATGAGAGGCGAGGACGACGATTGCCTCTCGGTAGTCTCTGGGCCCTGGGTTGTAGTAATCCTGGTGTTTACCTTCACAATCGGAATACTCAATAATACAGTGCGCAAGCCGACTGTCTTCGGCCTCAATGAACATTATCCGCTCCCACGTCGTGCCGTCACCGTAGTGCGTGAAGCGAATCGGCTCGGATTCGGTCCCATCGGCGAGAAGCTGTCCGTTAACGATCAGTCCCGCCGCCTCCTTCATCATAACCACCGTACCGGCCTCAATATTCAAGACTATACCGGTCTCAACAACAACCGTATCCTCAAGAATCACGGCGCCGCACCACGCGGTATTCTCAGTCAAGGCTCCGGAAACATGGTTCCCAGCCGCAACATATATCATTTCTATCGAGCCCGAATCAACAACACCTGCGCCCCCATCGAGCGCCTCTACGATTACGGTGTTCAAGCCGGGAGCAAGCAAAACTTCACCCTCCCACGTGCCATCAACGGAATTGAAATCAGCAGCGGTCCCACCGATCACCACCGAGACCGCTTCGGGGGCATCCGTGCTGCCGCTAAGCGAAACCATCTGCGTCTCCACAATCCACGTCTCGCCGTTTTTAACTGCGTCGCTTGACGTTCGCAGCGCCGGTATGAGCGAGAAATCGCTACTGGTTAGTGACACATTATGCCCCTCGATCGCCAGAACATTATTTCCGCCGTTCAACAGATCGCCGACAGTTCCCAGAACAAACGTCTCCGGCGTCCCCGCCTCGTGAGAAGACGCCGTCGTCTCGTACGTAGCAGGATCGTCGGTCACGTGCCGGCGTTTTACTTCGTCACCATTAAGATACGCAATAAACCCGTCGTCGTAATCGATCACAAGCTCCACCATCTCATCACCGGGCAATGACGACACCGAGAACTCTTTCCGAATGTACACCGTAACGTAGTTGTATTGCATGTCGTCAAGTTTCGTCTCATCGTCGCTATCCCCGTAGCCAAAGCCGCTATCTCCCGTCTCCCAGTCCAAATCGTTGAAGTCGATCTGGTACCAGGCGTCGGCCGGATCGCTCGGCGCCTTATTGCCCCGGAAGAATTGCCACGTATCGCCTGGTGCGATGAGTTCGGTTCCCCCTGAGCCGAACTGTATCGTCATCGAAAAGACGCTGCCGGGAACGAGCACGCACCCCACGAGAAAAATGATTACAAGCTTGACATCAACCAGCTTCATCAGAAGGTCCTCCATAAAACTCAAGATAACGCCTCAAGAATCTTCCATCAAAATCGACTTCAGAGCATCCCTGCGTTTTTCGGCCATCCGGCTCTCCAATCTACCGCAACGCAGACTGCGTTGAATGGCCTCCATAAGCTCTATGCTATCAAATTCCTGAGCTCTTTACAAGATTTTATGTGGGAAATCCGGGGTTTAATCTGGGAAAGCCCCAATTGAGCGTATAATATAAGTGTATGGCAGCTCATCGCTTCAAAAATTATTCTGGAGGTTTGAAGAAAATGAAACGTCTGATAATCGCCGTGCTGATTCTAAGTGGCCTTGCAGGTCTCTGTTTTGGGCAGTCCGGCTCTCGTGCTCGCTCGCGCAGGCCCGCGCGCAAGACCATTCAGCTTGCCGAGCCGAAATTGAAAGGGGCCGTCAGTCTCGAGGAGGCACTGGTCAAACGCCGAAGCGTGCGTCAGTATGCCAACCGACCGCTTGGATTCGCACAGATAGGCCAGTTGGCCTGGGCCGGTCAGGGCATAACAGAGCCGATAAAGGGGCTGCGAACGGCGCCGTCGGCAGGGGAGATTTATCCGATAGACCTGTATTTCGTCACGCCGGAGGGGCTGTTCGTATATCGTCCGCGCCAGCACAGTCTGGAACAGACCGCCGCTGGCGACCTGCGAGGTGCCCTCGCGGCGGCTTCGATGCAGGAGCTGGTTGCGCGAGCGCCCTGTGATATTGTTCTTGCCGGCTCAGCGAGAAAACTCACCGCTCGATTCCGCGACAAGGCCAAGACATATATGCTGCTCGAGGCCGGGCACGTCGCCCAGAATATCCAGTTGCAGGCCGTTTGCCTGGGTCTGGGCTCGGTAACTCTCGGCGGTGTCAATACGCGAAACGTCGCCAGAGTTTGCAAACTGCCCAAGAACACCGAGGCGATTTATATCATTAGCGTCGGCTACCCGCTAACACAGGCAACTACCCCAGGCGCCATAGAGCAAAGCACCACCGCACAGGCGCCTCTAACAACAGGGAAAAAGGCCGTATTGATTATTCCCAGCCAGAATTTCCGCGATGACGAGCTTGTCGAAACAAAACGCGCTCTCGATATGGCCGGAGTAGAGACGGTTTTAGCAAGTACAAGGCGGGGGATTATAAAGGGAATGCTCGGCAACATGGTCGAATCAAAAGTTCTCTTGAGCGGATTGAGAGTGGATGATTACGATGCGATAATCTTCATAGGCGGACCGGGTGTAGAAGAATACTTTGACAGTGCGGTTGCAAAGAATATCGCGCGCGACGCCGCCGGCAAACGCAAGATTATTGCGGCCATCTCAGCTGCGCCCACGATTCTGGCCAACGCCGGGGTGCTCACGGGTCGGCGAGCCACCGCCTTCCTGTCCGAACGGGAAAAACTCCAGCAGGGCGGCGCCATTTTCACCGGCGCCCCCATTGAACGAGATGTCCATATTATAACCTGTTACGGACCGCTCGCTGCGGCGCAGTTCGGCAGAGCCATTGCACAGGCCCTGGCCGGCAAATAATGATCGCACAAGATACTTTCGGAGGGTGTATCGGGTGCGGGTTATGCAACAGCCCCGCTTGCGCCGGGAGCCGGCCACGCCCGTCAGGTCGCATCTGTGCCGGAGGTGTAATGGTTTGTGATTGGTAGTCGCCGGTCTTTGCCGAAGGCCTTTGGCGTGATTCTTATTCCCGGCGGAGAGAGCCTTCTTTTGTATTCATTGCGGTCCACCATGCGAATGACTTTTCGGACGAGCTTTTTGTCCAGGCCCGATTCGATGAGCTGCCGGGCGGATTTGTCCTCTTCGACATAGCCTTTTAGGATTTCATCGAGCAGGTCGTAATCGGGCAGTGAGTCGCTGTCTTTCTGGTCGGGCCTTAGCTCGGCGCTGGGTTCCCTGGTTATCACATCTGCGGGTATGATCTGTTTGCCTGCTATTTTGTTTATGTGTTCGGCGAGCTGGTAAACGAGGGTTTTGGGGACGTCCTTTATTACGGCAAATCCGCCGGCTGTATCGCCGTAGAGGGTCGTGTATCCGACCGCTGTTTCGCTTTTGTTGCCGGTGGTCAGTACGAGCGAGCCGGACTGATTGCTCAGCGACATCAGGATGCAGCCGCGAATCCTGGCCTGCAAATTCTCGTATGCGATACCATCGCTGTTCCAGCCGGGGACGGCCTTTAGCGCCCCGTCGAAGCGCTTAAGCATCGGCTCAATGGGGATGGTAAAAAATTCGATACCCAGGTTCTTTGCCAGCTTCTCGGCATCGCTTTTTGTCTCGGGGCTGTTGAATTGCGAGGGCATTGTGATGCCGACGACGTTCTCCGGGCCCAAAGCGGCGACGGCGACCGCGGCGGTTACCGAAGAATCTATTCCCCCGCTAAGACCCAGCAATACCTTCTGGAAGCCGTTCTTGCGTGCATAATCTCTCGTGCCGAGCACAAGTGCCTGATAGACTTCATCGAGCAGGTCTCTCGGCTGCGGTGCCGAGGGCATGGCCGGCTCGACCCCCACCGTTCCGTTGGCCGCAGCGGCAACCTCGGCAATCAACAAATCCTCATCGAATGCCCTGGCCTTTGCGACAACGCTGCCGGTCGAGTCGGCAAACATACTCCTACCGTCGAAAATCAATTCATCCTGGCCGCCGATAAGATTGCAGTATGCGACGGCGCAACCAAACTCCTTTGCGCACCGACCGACCAGCTCTTGCCTCCTTTCGATCTTGCCTAAATGGAACGGCGAGGCGGAAATGTTCAGGATCATATCGATCGGCCCGAGGTCTTTGAGGAAACCGCGCAGCCATTCGATATTCCAAATATCAAAGCAGATTGTAATTGCGACGTTAAGGCCGTCCAGCTTGATTATTACCGGCTCAGAGCCTGGCTGGAAATATCTTCGCTCATCAAAGACGCCGTAATTCGGCAGCATACCCTTTCGGTAGATTTTGTTGATTTTGCCGGCCCCCAGCACGGCAGCGGAGTTGTAAATGTCGTCCTGATACTCTTCGGCAAAGCCGACAATTATCGTTTTGTCCGGGCAGTCGGCCGCAAACTTCTCGAGTATCAGGCGGTTATCGTGCAGAAAGTGCCTCTTGTGCAGCAAATCTTCGGGCGGATAGCCACAAACAGCCAGTTCCGGGAAAACGAGCAAATCGACGCCGGACTCAAGGGCCAGCGCATAGATACGCCGCATCTTTTGGGCGTTGCCGGCCAAATCACCAACCACCGCGTTGAATTGTGCCAATGCTACCCGCACGCAATACTATCTCCAAACTCGCAAATTGCATTTTGCGCACTTCTCGAGAGCAGGTCAAGGCACTTCTTTAAGTGCCCGTTTGTAAAATCTCAAAAGGTTTTTTGGGTAATATAATCGACCAATTGACCAAGACTTTCCTTATAAACTGAGTCGGCAAGTGTATTCAATTGTTCCCTGGCGCCGGCCAGATAAAATGTGACGACATCCTGAGTCCTGGACAGCGCATCGGAGTCCATAAGCATCGTTCTTAATCTTTCCAGATCGTTTTTGTTATTTGCCGATCCGAACATATTCTTGATTTCATCTCTTTCGGCCCGGCCCACAACATCCGTCAGGGTCAACAAAGGCAAAGTTACGTCCCCGGCAATCACATCCTGCCCGGGGTGTTTGCCAAGCTCGCCTTCTTCGCCGACAACATCCTTGCAATCATCGACGATTTGAAAGGCCACGCCGAAGTTTAGCCCGAACTCCTTCAGCGCCGTCTGAACGGCCCGGCTGTGGTTGCCTATAATGGTGCCCGCGTGACAGCAGGCGGCGAATAACGAAGCTGTCTTCTTCTTTGCGATCACGATATAGCTGTCTTTGGACAAATCCAAATTGCGCCTCTGGCAGACGTGGACCAGCTCTCCTTCGCACATTGCGTGTATAGCCTCGCTTACACAGGTAAAAATTTCGGGATTGCCGCACCTTCCAATCAGTTGAAAAGCCTTGGAATAGACGTAATCGCCGAACACAATCGAAACGTCGTCTCCATAGCGGGCGTTGATGGTGGGTTTGTTGTGACGTATCGCAGCTTCATCGAGGACGTCGTCATGAATCAGAGAGGCTATGTGGATTAGCTCCATGGCAGTGGCAATTTCGGTAAGCTCGCGATGTTCACAGGTGCTCTCGCCGCCGGCCGAAGCCGCTCTTTCAGAGAGGATTACAAGTGCAGGCCTCATCCTTTTGCCCGGTGATTCCAGCAGGAAGCTGCTCATTGTTAGTATAGAACGGTTCGCGGATTCACTAAGGACAGACCCTATAAAATCCTCGACCGTTTTCAGATCGTCTGCAATCGGCTGATAAATCTCCTGGAGATTCATACTTAAAACTCATCGTAGAAGATGTCGTCGGTGCCCTTTTCTTGAAGCACCCTTGTCACTGCTTC
>JAGMDR010000089.1 GCA_023128595.1 Planctomycetota bacterium
GCATAGACCACATGGAAATTGGGGTGCTTTTTACTGAGTTCCTCCCATTCCTGGAGGTAAAATATGTCGCGCGTCGTTCGACATCCGAAAAACAGCCAGCAGACGCGGTCCGGCCACTTGTCATAAAGGGTCAATATGATATTCCTCATCGGCGCCATCCCACAGCCTCCGCCCACGCACACGATCTCGACCGACGGGTCCTCGTTAAGCCAGAACTCGCCGTAAGGTCCCGTGAAGTTGACAGTATCTGCCGGACCGACGTTGTGCAAGTAGCTCGAGCCGACCCCGCCCGGAATCAGCCTGACAACAAGCTGGACAATATCAGGTTCTTGGGCGGGCGAGCTGATTGAATAGGCCCGGAAGACCGGGCCTTCCGGCGACGGGGCCTGAACCTGGACATACTGGCCGGGGCGATGGCTAATCTCTGCGGGATCATCGAGACGCAGCCGTATCTCATTTATATCATAGGTCAGATCGACCGTGCTCTCGACTGTGGAGCTATACATCTTGACGTTCAACAGGTCACTGGGTATCCGAACGAAAATGTCTTCCCGAATCTTAACCTGACAGGCTAACCGCACGCCGGACCGAATCTCTTTGCGGGTCAGCAGTGGCGTCTCAGTAGGCAGAACGGGCCCGCCACCGGACAATACCGTGATCTTACAGTGTCCACAGGTCCCTTTGCCGCCGCACGCCGATGGTATAAAAATCTCATTGTCGTACAGACTGGCCAGCAATGTCTGACCACCGTCAACCTCAAGCGGCTTCTCGCCGGCATTGATATCAAGCTTGCAGATGCCGTAATTTATCAACAGGCGCTCGGCAATCATCAACCCTGCCGACAGGGCCATTACCAGGCCCGCGAAAGATGCTACCGACAACAAGTAAATCATTGAACACTCCTACTGGATCGAGACCATGCCCGCGAAGCCCATAAATGCCATAGCAAGCACGCCGGTAACAACCATCGCTATCGGCACACCCTGAAACGGCTCCGGGATATTGCTGTACCTCATTTTCTGTCTCAAGCCGGCTAACATCACAATTGCAACAGCCCAGCCGATCCCCGCACCCAAGCCAAAGCCCACCGACTGCAGAAAACTGTACTCCCGGATGATCATAAACAAAGATGCACCGAGAATAGCACAGTTAACGGTAATCAAGGGCAGAAATATGCCGAGTGCAAAGTACAGCTTCGGGCTGAACCGTTCCACAAACATTTCAACCAATTGCACAAAGGCCGCGATGACCGCTATGAAAACGATGAATTGCAGGTGACCAAGACCATACGGGACCAGGACAAAGTGATATATCGCGTAATTGAGCATTGTTGTCATAGTCAGAACGAAAGTAACGGCGGTACCCAGGCCCAGCGATGTCCTTATCTGGCCCGAGCACGCGATAAACGAACACATGCCCAAGAAGTTCGTCAGCAGGATATTGTTGGTGAATATCGCCGCGATAAATATCACCCATGCCGATGTTTCGCTCATTATTTCTTCTCCTCAGGCTCCGGGCCCTTAATGGCGTTGAAAATCCCGATTACGATACCGAGTGCGAAAAACGCCCCGGGAGCCAGGATCATTATCTGGTTGGGTGTGTACCAGTCGGCGCTCAGCACCGTCCGTCCGAAAATTTCCCCGCTGCCTAACAGTTCCCTGAAAAAGCCGATGATCGCCAGCACTACCGCGTAACCGATGCCGTTGGCCAGGCCGTCAACTATGGACAACATCGGCGGGTTCTGCAGGGCGAACGCCTCGGCCCGGCCCATAACGATGCAGTTGGTGATTATCAAGCCGACGTAAGGGCCGAGCTGTTTCGACATGTCCCAATAGAAGGCCTTGAGGAACTGGTCGAAAAGTATCACGAAGGTCGCTATGATGGCGACTTCGGCAATCATACGTATCCGATGGGGCGTGTACTTTCGCAGCAGAGAGACAATTAAATTAGAGCCTACACAAACGAAGATAAGCGCCGCACCCATAACAAGCGAGTTCTCCAGGCGGTTCGTTACTGCCAGTGCCGAACAAATACCCAACATTTGAATCGCCAGCGGATTGTTTGCCCAGGCGCCCTCTTTCAGTGTCACCAGGCCTTTGCCCTGGCACAATCCCTTGGGCACGCAGGTCATGCAAGCCAACTGTTTATTGTCCGCCATTGCTATTGCTTCTCCTTAACAATGCTCTTTATGACCTCATTAAGCATCGCCTGCACTTTGTCACAGGTCATCGTCGCCCCGGTTATGGCATCGACCTTGTTCGGTGCCGGTTCGCCGCGGCTGCTGATGATAATGCCGGATTTCCCGTCTGCATCCACAATCGACTTGCCGGCGAACTGTTCTCGGAACCAGAGTGCGGCGATCTCACCGCCGAGGCCGGGGGTCTCTTCCTGTTCGTAAAATGTTATGCCTCGGATAGTCCTCATGTCCGGCTCCAGAGCCAGAAAACCCTTGATAGGACCCCACAAGCCCGGACCCGAAAAACGAATAGCCACCGCCAAAACCTTGCCGTTTGCCTCGGCGCCAGAATAGACGTAAGTTGTAATATCTCCCCGTTTCTTTCCTTGCACATTTTCATCACGCATCTTGACCACTTGCTTGGACGATATCTCGGCCGGCAAAGGCACCTTTAACGCCAGAAGAATATTCAAGGCTTCTTCAGCCTCGGCGTTGGCCTCCCTATAAGGAGCGGTAAAGCTGGCCGCGGCGGTCAAAAGAAAGGCACAGACCGCACCGAGCACCGCAGCATAGCCGAGAGTATAAACGCTACCCTTCACTTCTAAGCCTCCTGATGCGAACCCCAACAACTATTTCATCGAGTATCGGGGCGACTATATTGCCCAACAGGATGGCAAATGTCACGCCCTCTACGTATCCGGTAAAATTCCGTATCAGCACCGTCACCGAACCGATTATTATGCCGTAAAACCATTTACCGGTATTGGTTATGGGGCTTGTCACCGGGTCTGTGGCCATGAAGAACGCACCGAAAAGCAATCCTCCGGCACACAAGTGCCACAGCACAGGGCCGAATGTCCCGGGCTGTGCGTAGTGAAGTGCACCGGCCAGCAATACGAACGAGCCGAGGATGCTTGCAACCGTTCGCCAACTGGCGACGCGTGTAAGCAGCAGAAACACGCCCCCGAGAATTATCGCAATAGCCGAAGTCTCCCCGGCACTGCCTGAGATATTCCCAAGAAACATTTCCCGGAGGCCGATGAATTGTCCCTGCTTGGCCATTGCCAGCGGCGTAGCTGAGCTTAGGCTGTCAACGGCTGAGGCGCCGGCGTACTCAAACAGCCGGCCGGTCAGTCCGTTTCCCGGTCCCAGCCAGCTCGCCGACATTTTCGCCGGATAAGCAAGCGCCAAAAAGCACCGGCCTACGAGGGCCGGGTTGAATACGTTGCGCCCCGTCCCCCCGAACAGTTCTTTGCCAATAAACACGCCGAACGCCACGCCGAGCCCGACCATCCAAAGCGGTAACGTCGGCGGCAAAATCAGCGGGAACAGCATTCCGGTAACAAGGAAGCCTTCGTTAATGTTCTCCTTTCGCACCATTGCAAAGACTACTTCGACCGCCCCCCCCGCGGCATACGAAACCAGTATCATCACGGCAAACCGCAGCCCAAAAAAGTAGAAAGCCGCTAATACGCACGGAAACAGCGCTATGACAACCATCGCCATAAAACGCTTGACGTCCAGCGGATCGCGAACATGAGGGGCCGTTACCGTCGTTGCTGACGGCGCAAAGAAGGCCTCGTCCAACGCCTCGAAAACAGGCTTGAAAACCCTCAGCTTACCGCCTTGTTCAAAACTGGGGCGAATCGCCTCAAAGACCTTCAGCAACCCTTTCACTCGCTTTTCTCCTCAACTGATTGTTTGCGTGCTTCTTCCTGACGTAACTGCTCTTGACGTATTTCTTCCTTTTCCTGCTCAATAAGTACTTTGGCGTCGATGAGCTGTTTTCTCAGGTCTATCTTCGACGGGCAGACGTATGAGCACAGCCCGCACTCCACACAAAGGTCCACGCGGGCCTCGTCGGCTTCCTCAATCAAATCCCGGTACAAATACTTGTGAATCAGGTGAGGCATAATACCGGCGGGGCAGACTTCTTCACAGAAATTGCAGGAGATACAGGGCCGGCCTTCACCGCGCATCGCCGTAGTAAACCGCTCGCGAAACTTCCCTCTTAGCGAGCTTAAGAAACAAACCGCATAACAGCTCCGGTCCCAGCCGGGCCTGGCAAAGCCAAAGAGTTCCCTTTCCTGCAGCTCGGGAAGAATTGTCAGTCCTCTGCACTCTGCGTCAACGCCCAGTGTTTCGGCTCCCAGCAGCTCACCGGTAAGTATGCCGCCGTTAATCAGTCGTGCGGCCGGCTCGGACACATACTTATCCCTGATGTCCTTCATTGGGTATCCGGGCATAACCTTAACGTGAGTCGGGGAATTAACGCCCGTTCCGCCGATTGAGATTATCCGGACCGTGCAGGGTTTCGTAAGTGTCAACGCCCGGTCCGTGGCCAGAACGCCCTCGGCTCGGACCGCCCAGACAGATCCATCACTGCGCTTAAGACCGAGCTTGCGTGCGAGAATTGCGAAGTCATCGTAAGGGTACGTAAGCGGTATCTCTAACATCTTCACCCACGCGTAGCCTCGTATGTGGTTTCGGACCAAATTCGCAAACTCAGACTCGATATCCGGCATCACGAGGTAAATTGGTTGATATTCCAAAAGGGACTGCAGTTGCTCCAGGCCCCTGGTGAAATTCAACAAGCGCTTGTGGAGCTGCGCATCTCCTCTGGCAACAAAAGGCTCCAGGCTCACGGTAGAAACAATTATCGCCTGCGGCGTTCCCAACGGGTCGGGCAGCGCCCCGGTGTAGGCATCATAGAAGAACTGCCACGCCCCCAAGGCCAGCAGTTTGTATCGCTTGATGCCCCCGGCGCCCATCTCTCGCTCAATGTGCTCCAACTCTTCTTCGGCCATATCGGCGCGCTCTTGGAGTTTGGCAACCTCTTCAAGCACGATATGGCCCTCTTTTTCTTTGAGCTGTACCCGCCCTGCTCGCGGCGCCAGCAAAGGCACCGCATAATTGTCGGGGTCTTTGGCCAGGATGTCGCCGCCGTTGACGCGCTCCCCGTCTTTGACGTACAGCTCACTGAACACGAAACGCCGGCTGCGCAAAGGCAGATAGAGCGCGTCCGGTTCCGGCATCACCGCGATCTGCCGCTCAGGTTTGCCCTCTAACAGTATGTTATAACCACCTCTGAAACGCATCTGATCAGTTCTCTAACCTTAACATTGTAATATTACTCATCCACCAACAGCCAAGAAGCTGGTCATTCTATAACATTAAGCCGTGCTGCTCAAGCCAAACTCCAAATTCCACGGCCCCCCCAAGCCACGGAAGGACCGAGTGTCTCAATTATAGGAATAAGAGGAGTAAGTGCAACTTTTTCCAACAGATGTTGCCGCTTTGGTGGCGGCAGGGTCCTTTACTGTCACCCAAAGACACTAAAATCGCCCACCTCAGCCCTGAGACTTGAAACGGGCATCGAGCTTGAAAAGTTGCTTGGCCGGCAGGTTTAGAACTTCTGAGTTCTCGAGCGACAGGGCCGAGCGAATCTGCTCAAGAATACTCTCGATTCGCTCATTGTCCGCCGCAATCATCGTGAACCAGATGTTGAATTGGTGCTCCCGCTGATAACTATGGGTCACTTCCGAAAACCGACTTATGATTTCCGCTGCCTGCTCAACACGGTCAGCTTCCACGCTTATAGCAGCTAAAGTACTGCTATAGCCGAGCTTGCGCGAATCGAGGCTTGCTCCGATCCTGCGAATTACCCCCTGATCGACCAGTTTCTCTACCCTCTCCCAAAGCTCATCACACGAAATCTGCAGTTTGCGCGCCAGGACTTCATAAGGCCTTTCGCTCAGTGGAAATTCGCTTTGCAGCACGTGGAGTATTCGACAATCCAGCTCGTCCATAGTCTGCCTCTCGACCGTATAGCACCCCCAAGGATTTGGCGGAACATTCGGCCATAAGTCACATATTCGCAGCCCGCTGCGAGGGCTTTCGTTGAGCCGGGTGCGTAGCGGCCGGCCGTTTTCACTTGACCCCGGCTGCGCAAGCAATTACTATTCTAATGAAAGGTCACTGAGGTGTAAAGGCAAAGATCGTTTGAACCAGTCGATTGGCAGCTCGTGCGGATGGCTTTTTGGGCAAAATTCTCATCTGTGAGAATTTTCAGTTTCTTTAGTTTTTTATGGAAAACACTTGTCTTGCAGGAAACTTTTGGTCTTGAACCCAGATGTCCAAAGGAAAGGTTTATCTCGTAGGTGCCGGGCCCGGTGATGTCGAGCTGATAACCCTCAAGGGCTATCGACTGATGTCCCAGGCGGACGTCATTCTGCATGACCACCTGATACCGGCCGAGCTGCTGGGTCTCGCCAAGCCGACCGCTGAAGTGATATCCGTCGGCAAATTCGCCGCCCGCCATACGTTGCCGCAGGATAAGATAAATGAACTGTTGGTGCAAAACGCCCGGAGCAATAAAGTCGTTGTCAGACTCAAAGGGGGCGACCCGTATCTCTTTGGCCGGGGCGGAGAGGAAGCCGAGGCTTGCGTTCAGGCAGGGGTGGACTTCGAGGTTGTGCCCGGTATTACCAGTGCGCTGGCGGCGACCTGCTACGCGGGAATCCCGCCCACCCACAGAGATTGCACGTCCAACGTCGCCATAGTTACCGGTCATCGCAAGGAAGAAAAGGAGCTTGAGATACCCGATGCAGGTACGGTTATCTTTCTGATGGGTGTGGCGAATATCGCCAAGATCGTTAATTCGCTTCTCAAGGCGGGCTGGCCGAGCGAAACAAAGATCGCCGCGATTGAAAAAGGCGCCTGCTACGACCAGAGAGTTGTCAAAGGAACTCTAAAAGATTTTATCGAGACCGCTAAGAAGGCAAAACTCCGCACACCTGCCATCTTCATCGTCGGCAAGGTCGTGGAACTCCGGGAAAAGCTGGATTGGTTTGGAAAAAAACCGAGGATACTTCTTCCCGGCACGCACCCTGAGAAATACAAACACCTCGGAACCATCATACACCGCCCGCTGATTAAACTCGTGCCCATTGATGATTACACCGCTGCCGATGCAGTGCTGAATAATCTTGCCCCCTATGATTGGATAGTGTTCACAAGCACAAACGGAGTAAAAATCTTCTTCGAGAGATTAAACGCCATTGGCCACGATGCCAGGGCCCTTCATTCGACAAAGGTTGCTGCGATTGGCTCAACCACCGCCCAGATGCTCAGGGGCTTCGGCCTGCTGGCCGATATGCAGCCGAAATTGGAATCAAGCCTCGCCCTGCTCGAAGAGTTTGACAAAGTGGGCATCAAAGGCAAAAGGGTCTTGTTGGTCAAGCCCGAAGTCGGCTCGCCGGTGCTATTCGAAAAGCTCACCGCCGCAGGCGCCGATGTTGAAGTGGTGGTCGTCTATAAGAACATCGACATCGAGCCCGAACCCATCGACTTTGACTTCATCGATCAAGTATTGTTCACAAGCGCTTCGACGCTTCGGGCATTCTTGAAACAGTACGGCTCGGTCCCTGCCGGTGTGAAGGTGTATTGCCTGGGTCAGCCGACTCTGGACGAAGCAAAAAAACACAATATCCAGGCTGAGCTCCTGCCGTCGTAGCGCCAATCGAGCCTCGAACCGACAAAGGACTATTATGGATAGACCCAAATCCACTTCGTATTTCAGGATAATGGTTCTTGCCTTCAAGCTGCGGGATTGGTTATCGCCTCGTGAGAACGTCTTGAAAGAAGCCGATATAAAATCAGGATTTCGTGTGCTCGATTATGGTTGCGGCACCGGCAGTTACATACTCCATACCGCAGAGTTAGTGGGCAAATCGGGTATGATTTACGCCCTCGATATTCATCCATCCGCCACGCAGAGAGCCACGCAGATCGCATCGGACAATAATCTGGCCAACGTCAAAGCCATTCAATCCGGCTGCAAGACCGGTCTGCCCGATAACAGCATAGATGTAACCCTTTTATACGATACATTCCACGACCTGAGTGAGCCGGACAATGTGCTGAAGGAATTGCATAGAGTGTTGAAGTCAGGGGGAATCCTGTCCTTCAGCGACCACCACATGAGAGAACGCGCAATTGTCTCCGGCGTAACCAAGGCCGGCCTATTTAAGCTCTTGAGCAGGGGCAAGAAGACATTCACTTTCATCAAAGCGTGATTGGTGCGTGCACTTCGCACAGGCTTCAGCAGGTCATCTGGAATATGTCGCCGGATTGTCTTAATTCTTCTTGTTTTTCTGCGTCAAGGCCGATTTCTGTGTCTGTGAGGTAGCAGGCGGGGTCCGGCGCCCAGGGGTCGGTGAAGTGCAGGTCGGCCCGTACTCGCAGGCTCCCGCCGCAGGCATCGAAGAATTTGCAAAGCCTGCATCGACCCTTGATATACGCCCTTCGGTCCCTCAGGCCCTTTAGCAGCGGCTCATCCGGGTCGGTCCATATCTCGCTAAACCGTCTCTCATAGACACTTCCGAGGTCGTAATGCCCCCAGAACTGGTCGGGGTGGACGTTGCCGTTGAAATCGATACAGCCGATTCCCACTCCGCTGCTGTACAGCCCTCCGCCGTTCCAGGTAAGCAGCTTCCAGACGTTTTCGGCACGGGCAGGGTCCTGAGCGAGCAGTTTGAGGTACAGATAAACGCCGTCAACGTGATTATCGACGGTCAATATGTCGGTTTTTCGGCCTGCTTGCTTGTACTGCTCGGTCTTGGCCAATATCATCTCAATTGCGGCCCGGCTTTGGGCGTGCGTGAGGTCTTCGCTGCTGAGAGCCCCACCTCTGCCGCTGGGCACTAAGTGGTAGAAGCAGGCACGCTCGATCTCCTCTTTCTCGAAGAAGTCCAACAGGGCCTGTAAATCCTGGACATTTCTCTGCGTTAACGTTAATCTAAGGCCAATTCTCACCCCCGCCTCCCGGCAGTTTCTTATGCCTGTAACGGCCTTGTCAAAGGCGCCTTCGACGCCCCTGAATTTGTCGTTGATCGGGCCTATGCCATCGAGACTGATGCCGACGTATGAGACCCCTCGCTCCTTGATTTTCGCGGCTTTTTCGGCGCTAATCAGGGTTCCATTGGTCGAAATGACCGTGCGCAGGCCTTTTCCGCCCGCATATTCGATCAGCTCGAACAGGTCCGGCCGCATCAGCGGCTCACCGCCGGAAAACAATACCGATGGGATGCCGAACTCCGCCAGGTCATCTAAGATACCCTTCGCCTGGTCCGTTGAGACCTCGTTGGCCGGTTTTCCTACCCCGCTGTCGTTGTAGCAATGGACGCACTTGAGGTTGCACGTCCTGGTGATGTTCCAGACGACGATGGGGCGTCTTTCCGACGCCTTTTTGGGCACGATTTCGCCCTTTCTCTCACCGGAGCCTTTCCTGCCGTATCGAAGCCAGTCGCCCGGCGTGACCTGATCGCAATACAATTTACTGATATTTATCATTCGGCTATCGGCAGCCAAGTTTCTCTAATTGAACACAGGTAGGAGAACTAATGCCATTCTCCCACCCCTCGATAGCGGTAGGATCTTTCTTCATCCTATCCGCAACGTCCTCTATTAGGAGATTAGCCCTTTCTCTCACCCATTTTAGGATTTGAGGATTCAGTGGAATTGTCTCTTGCATAGAAGAAATCCAGGAATTACATTCCGTCTCATTCTAACAGCTATTATCGCAATTCAACTCGACATTTACAAGACATTTCTTGGAATTATGATCTTCAGCCACTACGACAGTAAGAAAAAGTGCGTTCTTCACACAAATATGTCGTTTTTCTTGTGTCTTTTGCGACACGGGATGCTGAACCTCCCGGGAAGTTGTTCACAATGAGATGAAATCTTGGTATTGTAGGGCTTAAATTGTACAGGAGTGCTTCAAAAAAGGTGTCAAAGCGTGCAGGAGCACCGTTTATGAAGTTAAATGGAAATCCCGATTGATATCTTGACCGGAGCACTCATGTCCACGACACAACAGCAAGGCAAGAGTCCCAGCCAGAGTGCCGTGGAGACACGATACCTGGTGATGCCACATCAGGCCAACCCGCGGGGCACGCCATTCGGTGGAGTCATCGTGGCGTGGATTGATATGGTCCCAGCGATGGCGGCCCAGCGGCATGCGGGCAAAGAGGTCGTCACCGCAGCTATCGACTCACTGATCTTCAAAGAGCCGATACGCATCGGCGACCAAGTTTGCCTGAGGGCGTCCGTCAACTACCTCGGCACAACATCTATGGAGGTCGGCGTGCAGCTCTCCCGCGAGGACCCGTATGCCGGCAACAGCGTCGTTGTGACGACCGCTCATCTGACGTTTGTAGCCCTCGATAAAGACAAAAAGCCCACCCCTGTTCCGCCGATAGTACCACAAACACAGACCGAAAAGATGCGCTACGAGAACCACAAGCTCCGCGTCAAAGCAAGAAAGGTGTTGCTCGGGCAAATAGCCGTCTCTATGGGTCTACACTCCCGTTTTCATCTTCATACTCGCAGGGGGGTTTACGACGAATTTCTTATGGTGTGTATTCCTCAACATCAAGAACCACACGGCAAAAGACTACATCAAGGTAGATAACGCCCCGCTTCTGAGCAACTACTTCTTCTCAGCTCTGGCGGGCATTACCTGGTATCTGCAGTTTATGTTCTACGGCATGGGCAAAACGCGTATGGGCGAGTACGACTTTTCAAGCTGGACTATCCACATGGCGTTCATCATAGTTTTCAGCAATATATGGGGCCTGATCTTCCGCGAATGGAAGGGATCAAGCCGACGCACACATCAGATAATAACCGCCGGGATAATTGTGCTCGTTGCCTCAACGGTTGTCGTCGGCTTAGGCAGTTATCTAAAGTCGCACGGCATGTGAAATATCTTGAGCAGCGCTGCAGAGGAAATCATATATGTCGAACAAAGAAACAATGACTTCGAGACAGCGGGTTGTAAAGGCCCTCAATCACCAGATTCCTGATAGGGTACCCATTGATCTGGGTGGCTTCCAAACCGGCATACACAAAAAAGCGTACATTGAGCTACTTGATTATCTGGGTATTTCAGATGAGATGAAAATCCTCGACCCTGTCCAGCAGCTTGCCAAGCCCTGCGAGGAGCTTCTCAATCGGTTCCACGTTGACGTCCGCTATATTTGCGCTCACGGTCCCGACAGCTTCAAGGGCGCAATCGAAAAGAATATGCGAAACGGCAGGCTCTGGCACGACCTCAAAGATGAGTTCGGGGTAGTCTGGTCTATGCCGGACGACCAGCATCTTTATATGGATATTTCGCACCATCCTCTGGCCGAAGCCACTATAAAAGACATCGCTGATTATCCGTTTCCCACAGGCGATGACCCAACGCGATTCACCGGCGTTCGCGAACAAGCACTCGAGTTGCGTCGCGACACGCCGTATGCGATATCCACGGGTATCGGCGGCGTCTATGAAATCTGCTGGTACATGCGAGGTCTGGAGCGATGGTTCCTCGATATGATGGAGAACCCCGCTTTTTGCGAGGCCCTCCTCGACCAGACACTCAAGTTCTGGCTGGATTACTATGACGGGTTTATGCGAGAAATAAGCGACCTGATTGACGTAGTGATGATAGGCGACGATATTGGCGGCCAGTCCGGCCCGCTCTTCTCACCGGAATTCTACCGAAGAATAGTCAAGCCTCGGCAGAAGACGCTGATCCGGCACATCAAGTCCCTGACCGATGCGAAAATCTGGTATCACACGTGTGGCTCTGTGATGCAACTGATTCCTGATTTGCTTGATAACGGTATCGACATCCTCAACCCCGTTCAGATCAGCGCCGACAATATAGACCCGCGCGCTCTAAAAGAGAGATTCGGCCGCGACCTTTCCTTCTGGGGCGGCGCTATAGACACCCAGCATGTTCTTCCTTTCGCAGGGCCTGCGGAGATAAAAGAACATGTGCAGAACAACCTTGAAATATTCAAACCCGGCGGCGGCTATATTTTCAACAATGTTCACAACATTCAACCCGGCATGCCACCGGCCAACATTGTAGCGATGTACGATACCGCTTATCACTACGGATTCTATTGATCTTTATCGCCTCCGCTCGCCGCAGACAGTGAAGCACTCTTACACAACAGCATCTTTCGCCCGGGATAGGGATTTGGCATTTCCCTTAACAACTAAACAATTAGGGACAGTCGTGAATGGCATGAAGATATGTACACATTGTTCACGCTCTCAAAAGGGCTTTTCGGATTTCGCCTCTTGGTCTGTTTAATAGGCCATATTCCTTTGGCCTGCGTTTGACCGCACGCGGCTCAGCGCGATTAGCCCGATTTCCAACTCAAATTTCGCCGAACTCCTCCGGCCTCTGTGGCGGTCAATCGTCGTTAGTCGTTCGCCTTCTGACTTCTGTCTCTTGATTTCTGTCTTCTCATTCCTCTGCGCTGACTGTGACCTCTGTGGCCAGACTAAAATCCTGTTATCTTGTCTAATGACTTCGTGCCTTAGAGCCTTCGTGGTGTCTTTCTTAACTCCAAAAACCGCTAAACTCGCGTATTGAAAAGGTCGATTCTCCTTCCGGTGTGCTGTTTCTTGAAGAAAGAGCAAATTTTCTTTGACAAGGCTCTTTGTAAATCGATAATTGACGAAAGGGTTTGTTATCGGATGTAGAAACTGATGCCAAAGGATTGGCTCGGCTGCCCGCACTTGGCGATCCGCCCGGGCGATAATAATGACGAACGAAACGAATTACGACACTATATTCGGCAAAATGGCCATTGAGCAGGGCCTGTGCACCGACGAAGAGCTGCGTCACTCCGTCGAGGAGCTAAAGGTCCGCAGCAAGGTCAATCCTATATTGCTCAAGGACCTTATGGTTGAGTTTGGGTTTGTCACCGACACCCAGGCCGAGAGGTTGAAGACGAGCATAAAGGAGAGCAAGGACGCTGCGCAGAAGATTCCAGGGTATAAAGTCCTCGGCAAGATCGGTGCTGGCGCGATGGCCGTTGTCTATAAGGCAAGGCAGTTGAGCCTCAACAGGATTGTTGCGATAAAGGTTCTGCCGAAGCGCTTCAGCAAAGACCCCGAATATGTCGCGCGCTTTTACAAGGAAGGCCAGGCCGCCGGAAAGCTCAATCACCCCAACATCGTCCAGGCGATAGACGTCGGCGAAGCAGGAGGGTACCACTATTTTGTGATGGAGTTTGTTGAGGGCAAGACAATTGCCGACGATTTGACCGCCGGCAACATCTTTGCCGAGCAGGATGCCATTGACGTCATAATTCAGGTAGCTCACGCCCTATCTCACGCCCACTCGCTTGGTCTTATCCACCGCGACGTCAAGCCCAAGAACATAATGATAAACAAGAACGGTGTAGTTAAACTTGCCGATATGGGCCTTGCTCGCGAAACAACGGACATCAAGGCCGCTCAAAGCGAGGCCGGCAAGGCTTACGGAACGCCGTACTATATTGCGCCCGAACAGATTCGCGGCAAGATAGACATCGACGGCCGCGCCGACATCTACGGCCTCGGAGCCACACTGTACCACATGTTGACCGGCCAGGTTCCGTTTATGGCGGAGGATTCCTCCGATGTTATGCGAAAGCACCTGAAGGAGAAGCTGATTCCGCCGGACCACATCAACACATCTCTGTCGGCCGGGGTCTCTGAGGTCATTGAGATTATGATGGCCAAGCACAAGAAGGACCGCTATAAGAACGTCGAGGAGCTGCTTTTGGATTTGGAGGCCCTTCGCAACGGTCAGCCGCCGCTGCGGGCGCACAAGCGATTTGACGTTTCCATGCTTGAGCAGTTGGAGAAGGGTGAAGCCGTTGAGGTCAGGGATGAAGTGTACGGCGGCGAGGCCGTCGCGAATTACCGGATTGCGGTGTTGATTCTAAGTACGGTCGCGGCGGTAATGTTCCTGATCATTGTTCTTCTTTTGGCATTTTAGCTGTCCACGTCGGCGGGGGCGATAGCGATTATTGGTCGAAAAATGGGGGTTGGTGGGAGATTTGGCCGAAGAATTCGGGTTTTTTCTTGCTCAATCTTGGTTTTTGGACTGAAAATGGGGGTTGGGGGAATTGGGTTTGTTTCGTCGCGGGGGGTGGGTAATTGGGAGGGGTGGGGACTTTGGGGTTGGGGGAATTGGGTTTGTATTTCGTATTGCGTATCGCGGGG
>JAGMDR010000009.1 GCA_023128595.1 Planctomycetota bacterium
GGGCCCCAGAGGTCCAAATTACCCCCCTGGTTGCCCTAATTTGGCCCTCTGCCCAAACGATTTTTCTCTCCAGACAACTCCGAGGCCCTGACCTGCAACGGCCACCCACTCATTAACCGGATGAAGCCATATTCCACGCTTGAGGGTGACAAGTCTGAAGATCGAGAGCGTTGCTCCGAATGCGACTTTGCGGCTTTTAGGGCTGAGCTGCTCTTGGACCTTTTTCTTTCGGTATTGGATGTAGGCATCGCCACGTATGGTTCCAGGGCGGTTACCACCAGCGGGGATTTTTGTTTAGGAATTGGATGGTGGCGTTGTATTTGGGGGCGTTTGCTGTCGGCTGGCCGTGGTATTCCATCAGTCCCCAGGACCCCCACTTCGAGTATCTGCCGGTGGAGGAGAAGATGGCCATCCTTGTACCGCCGGAGTCTTTCCAGCCTTGCAGGTAATCGAGGTAGAGCTGCTTCATACGGGGATGGCGGTTGGCGGTGTGAAAGAGGTGTTCCAACTGGTTATTATTCTCGGCGCCGCCGTGGCCGACCAAGTGCTGGCCGCCTTCGTAGGTGATGAGGCGAAGGCCTCGCTCTTTGGCCTGGCGGGTCTGTTTGGCGATGGCCTCGTTGTTCTTTTTTATGTAGCCTGCGCAGGCGTCGAGGACTTGCTGGACGGTCATCAACTGTCGATTCGTGCCGGTCTTAGAATCGCTTCACCAGACTGACGCCCATTACGGGCCCAAGGGCCAGTGCCGGTAATGCGGATGTTGCGGGTTTCGGCGCCGAGCTACTCTTGTACTTTTTTGTTTCGGTATTGGATATAGGCGTTGCGCATTGCGATGTAGGGATCGATGGCGGCGTCTTTGAAGGCTTCGTACTCTCCGATGCGAAATGAGTTTTCGTTGGTGATCTGTCCTGCGGAAATACCGTACGAGGTCTCGGCAGGTTTTACATAGCGGACCGGGTTTAGAAACTGGCCGCCGACTAAGCCGAGCCCGTCGCGTACGGTGGATGGGCCGAACAGCGGGAGGACGAGATAGACGCCGTTGCCGAGGCCCCATTTGCCGAGGGTCTGTCCGAGGTCCTCGTCGGCCGGTTCAAGCCCCAATTTGTCTTTGGCAGGGTCGCCGAAGCCGAGGACGCCTACGGTGGTGTTGTAGGCGAAGCGATGCAGCTCTCTGCCGGCGGCCTTGTGTTTGCCCTGGAGGTGGCAGCTTATAAAACGGACGGGCGTGGTGAGATTATTGAAGAAATTGCGGATGCCGGTGCGAACGGGCTTCGGCGCCACCGCTTTGTAGGCCCGGGCGGTGGGTCTGAGCACCCAGAAGTAGAGTTTGTCGTTGACGTGGTACATTATGCGATTGACGGGCTTCAGGGGGTCGGAGATCTTAACCTTTTGCTCTTCAAGCTGCTTTTCAAGGTCTTCATCGATCAGGTCAAATTCGTCATCTTCGGACGATTCTGATGGCATCGCGATGGGGTTGGGGGCAGCGAGGATGTGCTGTTGGTCTGCTGCGGTTTTCTTGGAGGCCGTGCAGCCGGCGGTTATGACGGCCAAAACGACGATGATAGCCCAAGCCTGTAGTCTCATATCATTGTCCTTGAATCTCATGCAACAGATTACTATTTTACACTCTCAAGCCTCTTTGCCAAAGGGTTTGACGAGAATCAGCAGTTGCGGCAAGAGGGTAAGGGCGGCAAGCAGTGCCATGAACATTGCCAATCCGGTCAGCAGGCCGAAATAAACGCTGGGAACGAAATTGGACAGGCTTAGGATGGAAAAGCCAATGATAATGGTTATCGATGTATAGTACATGGCATGGCCAATGCTTCGGTGGCATCGGTGCATCGTGGTCAGGTACTTGCGGTCCTTGGGAAATTCATTTTTGAATCTGTGGATATAGTGGATCGTGTCATCGACGGCGATTCCGACTCCGATGGCCGCGATGGTCATTGTCATCATATCGAGCGGGATGTTGAGCCAGCCCATCACGCCGAGCACGAATGCGACGGGAAGGATGTTGGCAGACATTGCGATCAGGGCAATTCCGACCGACCTAAACAGCACGAGAAACATTCCCGTCAGCAGCATCACAGTGATGCCCAATGTCAGTATCTGAGAGGCGAACAGGCTTTGCAGCATGTTGTTGTATAGGACGAGCATGCCGGCGAGATGAACATTTTCGGCGTCAAGGTCCAGTACGCCGGGCAGCTCTGCCTTGATTTTCTTTATCAGCTCGTTGCGTCTGAGGGACTTCTCGGAATCCCTGACCCGGACCCAGAAGCGGACCTGATTATGCTCGGCCGAGACATAGGGCCTGGTCAGCATGTTCTTGAATTCGTCCGGGGTTTTGCTATAGAGCAGGGCGAGCTCGAAACTATCCAGCGGCTTGCCATCGTTCAATTTCTCTGCGATGTCCAAGACGGAGGTTAATGACAACACCTTGCCGGTTTCGGGCAGCTTGTCAAGATAGCGGTGCACGGCCTTGACGCGGTCCATTTTGTCGGCGGTAAACCAGTATTTCTCGTCGGCTGCGGCCTCGTCGAGCTCATCAAATTCATTGAAGTCGTCGAAGTCATCGTCAGTTTCGGCTGCGGCCGGCTCGGTGACGGCCGGCAGTGGGTCAGGGGCCTCAAACTCAACGATGACATCGAGTGGAGTGGTGCCGCCCAGGGATTGGTCGATTACCTTCATTCCCTGGTGAATCTCGGTATTGGCCTTGAAGTAATCGATAAAGCAGTTTTCCACTCCGAGTCTCGAGATGCCAATGAGGCTGCAAACCAGGACGCCGGCGCTGATACCGACAATCAGCAGGCCGTGGGCCTCGGTAAATCTCGCCAGGACGGCTGTTAGGGAAAAACGCCACCGGGGTCGGGCCGGCGGGGTCTCTTTGGGAATCAGCATGAGCACGGCAGGAAAGAGCAGAAAGGTTACGGTCAGGGACACAATCAGACCGCCGATCATCATCCAGCCGAACGTGCTGACCGGTAAGAGGTCGGAAAGCACCAGAGAGCCAAAACCGGCAATCGTGGTCAAAACGGCATACACACAGGGCTTGAGCTTTAGCCGGACGGTATCGAGAATTAGCCGGCGATTAGGGGCTTGCGGATTCCGGGCCAGCAGCTCGCGATACCGCACAATCAGGTGAATCGCAATGGCCAGGGTCATGATGAGCTGCAAAGAAATAAAATTGGAGGAGATGACCGTTACCTCCCAGCCAAACCATCCCAACAGACCGATCATGCAGACCGCGGAGACCACGCAGCAGAGCATCGGCAGGCATATCCAGCGTTTTGACCCGAAGATAATGCCCAGCATAATACCCAGAAAGAGCAGGACCCCGATACCAAAGACCTTCAAGTCGTCCTTAATGAAGGTGATCATATCGTCGGCGATCATACTGACGCCGCCGAGAAAGAGGTCGGCATCCGGGCGATAGTCGTCCATGATAGTTCGTATCGCCACGATATCCTGATGGCGGCGGCGTCTCATTTCGTCCCTGTATTGCCGGAATTGCCGAACGACGCGCTTGAACTCGGCACGCTCCGGGGGTGCCAGGGAAGCGTCGGCTTTCTTCCGGCGCAGCTCGTTGCGGCGCTGGAGCAAATCGTAATAGACATCATCGCCCGCGAAATTGATCAGCAGAGCCGTAGTCTGCAAATCTGAGCTGAGCAGGAGGTCTCGATAGAGGGGACTGTCGCGAAGTTCGATCCCGGCCAGGTCTCTGTCAACCGTCGGCGACTCGATAGTGGGCAGCTCGGCGGTAAGGTCCTTTAGTGAGACGGGCGGACTTTCCAGTAGAGGGACGTCGAGAATGGTGAGCACCGATGAGACACTTTCGAGGGCAGTCAAATCGTCCCGTAGCCGGGCCAAGGCGGCCAGCGTTTCCTCCGAGAACATCTCGCCTCTGGGGGCATAGGTCAGGACCAGAAGGTCGTGTTGTCCGTATCGGGCACTGATCAGACGCGAGTAGCGCAGGTCTTGGTCGTTCTCGAGAACGAGGGTCTCGGCGGAGGCGTCGAGCCTGAAATGTCTGGCGCCGAAGGCGAGAAAGGCGACTGCCGCCAGAACGCAGAGAATGACTGTCATAGGGTATCGCAGGACCACTCGGTCGAAAAAAGATTGTGCTACCCCACGGCGTTTGGTCATGATACCGGTCCGATTGAGCAAATTGTGGGTCAACGAGCTGGTCGTTTCTCCAGCTTGGAAAGAAGATCCGTAACGGTGCCCCTGCGAAGGATATCATCAAATTGCGACCGGTAGGTCAAGAGGATGCTGACACCCTGTATTTCCACATCATAGATCTTCCAGCGTTTGTCCACCTTGCGCAGCTTGTATAGTATGGCAATCTTTTTGTCCTTGGATAACAGTTGCATCGGGATGTAGATAACCGTCTTCTTTCGCACTGCGGGCTTGAGCGAGGCTTTTTCATCGGTGTAGAGCTTGGTTTTCTCCAGATACGAGGTTTTAAGCCGTTCGGTAAAGAGCCTGGTGAATTTTTCGCGTTGCGGCGGGGTCAATTTTGGCCAGTGTCTTCTGCCCAATACAAGTTTGGCCATCAGCGGGAAATCGAACATCGGGCTCACGATTTTGCCGATTAGCCTCTCTTTGACTTTCTTATCGAGGTCTTTGGCCTGGAGGACCTTAACAACAGCGTCCCACTTGGCCCGCACCAGCTCGTTTGGGTCGTTCGGATCCTTAACAACGGCATCCCACTTGCTCAGCAACAGTTCGTTTGGGTCGTTCGGATCCTCAACAACGGCACCCGACTTGGCCCGCAACAGCTCGTTTGGGTCGTTCGGATCCTTGTCACCTGCATCGACGCCCTGACCGGCAACTAAGAAAACCAGAAGGGCACACCAAAGACTTTTCATGGTCCATTCCTTATGCTGTTTATGCTTTTGCTATAATCACGATTTCACCCTGGCCCGAGCGACGCTGCAAGGGCGAATGTGTGCTCCCAGTTAATCCTCGAAAGGCAAAGACGCCGAGTAGTTCGGGGCCTCTTTGGTTATTTGTATGTCGTGCGGGTGGGATTCGGCGACGGAAGCGGCGCTTATGCGGACGAATCTGCCTTTTTTCATCAGCTCTTCGATGTTGCGCGCCCCGCAATAGCCCATACCGGCCCGCAGGCCTCCGACGAGCTGATATATGAAATCGCCCATCGTTCCGCGGTATGGGACTCGGCCCTCGACGCCTTCGGGGACGAGTTTGCTGACTTCGGTAGAGCTTTTCTGGCCGTATCTTTCGGCCGAGCCCTTGACCATCGCGCCGAGTGAGCCCATACCCCTGTATTCTTTGAACTGTCGGCCCTTGTAGATGACCAGTTGGCCCGGACTTTCCTTTAGACCGGCGAAGAGCGAGCCGATCATCACGCTCGAGGCCCCGGCGGCGATTGCCTTGGTTATATCGCCCGACTGCCTTACTCCACCATCGGCAATGACGGGAATATTGTGGCTGGCTGCCACCTTGGCACAGTTTATTATCGCGGATACCTGCGGGACCCCGACGCCGGAGATTATCCTTGTAGTGCAGATTGCGCCGGGTCCGATGCCGATTTTTACAGCGTTGGCGCCGGCTTCAATCAGGTCCTCGGCTGCCTGAGCGGTCGCGATATTGCCGGCAATTACGTCGATGTCATAGTCGGCCTTGATTTTTTTGACGGTATCGATGACGTTCTGGGAGTGGCCGTGGGCGGTATCGACCACGATGATATCTGCATCCGCTGCAATCAGGGCCTCGATCCGCTCGTAGTCGTGGACGCTGACGGCTGCCCCGACGCGGAGACTGCCCCGCTCGTCTCTTGCGGCTATCGGATATTGCTGGACTCGGTCGATGTCCCTCATAGTAATCAGCCCGACCAGCTCGCCCTTGCCGTTGACCAGAAGGAGCTTTTCGATTTTGTGCTCCTGGAGGATTTCCTTTGCCTGTTCGAGCGTAGTGCCTGCGGGGCCCGTAACGAGGTTAGCCTTTACCATTACGGAACTTATCTCGACGTCATAGTCCTTGAGGAACTTCAGGTCCCTGCGTGTGAGGATGCCGACGAGCTTCTTGCCCTCGACGATAGGAATGCCTGAGACATTCTGCACGTTCATCAGCTCCTGCGCCTTGCGGACGGGCTCGGCGGGTGAGAGCGTTACCGGGTCGAGGATGACCCCGTGCTCGGATCGTTTGACCTTGGCGACCTCTCGCTTTTGCGCCTCCACCGAGAGGTTCTTGTGGATTATGCCGATTCCGCCCTCCTGAGCGAGCGCAATGGCCAGGGCCGCTTCGGTGACGGTGTCCATAGCAGCCGAGACGATGGGGATGTTGATGGTGATATTGTCGGTCAACTGCGTATGCGTCTCGGCCTGGCTCGGCACAAAGTCGCTCTTGGCCGGTATCAGCAGCACATCGTCGAAGGTTATGCCTTCAGCGACAATCTTCGTCTGATCCATTTTTGTCTCCAATATCGGTCGCCGCTTCACAATATATCAAAAAGCCCAGTATAATCCCGTCCAAAGGCCCCGTCAAAACTATTTTGAGCCGGTTCGGACCCAGGAATCACATTTCTCAGAAACAGGTTGACGGCGGCGACGCGTCTGGGTACAATCCCTCGGCTTTTTTTGAACTCAACTTGTCATAATGGAGGCAATGGTTGTAGATGAACGACGTAAATGAATTATTAAAAGAGAAACTAACAGCGGAAAATTACAGCAGGCTCATGGCTTTGGGTAATGCGAAGCTGCACGAGTTTGTGGCGGATGCGATTGAGCTGGCCGAGCCGGCGTCGGTTTATGTGTGCACGGATTCGGACGAGGACAGGGCTTATATTCGCGAGCTGGCGATAAAGAACGGTGAGGAGATTGCGCTGAATAGTGCCGGTCATACGTGCCATTTTGACGGGTACTACGACCAGGCGCGGGACAAGGCCAAGACAAAATATTTGGAAGCCAGCAGCTCGGACCTCGGCGAGAGCCTTAATTCCGTTGAAAAATCCGCAGGGGTCGAAGAAGTCCGCTCATTGCTAAAGGATTCGATGGCCGGTCGGGAGGTGCTGGTATTGTTTTTCTGTCTTGGGCCGGTCGATTCGGAGTTTTCAATCCCGTGCGTTCAGATAACGGATTCGCCATACGTCGCGCACAGCGAGACTATTCTCTATCGCCCCGGGTACGAGCAGTTCAGGAAGATTGGCGCGTCGGGCGCGTTTTTCAGGTTTCTGCACTCGGAGGGCGAGCTTGAGAATGCTGTAAGCAAGAATATCGACAATCGCCGGGTCTATATTGACCTTGAAGAGAATATCGTCTATAGCGTCAATACGCAATACGGCGGCAATACCATCGGTTTGAAGAAGCTGGCCCTTCGGCTGGCGATCAACAAGGCATCGGGCGAAGGCTGGCTCGCCGAGCACATGTTCGTGATGGGCGCGCACGGGCCGGGTGGCCGGGTAACTTACTTCGCCGGCGCATTTCCATCGGCGTGCGGCAAGACCTCGACCTCGATGATACCGGGCCAGACCATCATCGGCGACGACATCGCGTATCTCCGCAAAATAAACGGGCAAATGCGGTCTGTGAATGTTGAAAAGGGCATCTTCGGCATCATTCGCGATGTTAATTCGACGGACGACCCGGTGATATACGAGGCCCTTACAAGTCCTTGCGAAGTGATATTCTCCAACGTGCTGATTGGCAAGGACAATAAGCCGAACTGGCTCGGAATGGGCGCCGAGCTGCCCGCCGAAGGCATCAACCATTCGGGTAAATGGCGGAAGGGCAAAACCGATGCAGACGGCAATGAGATAACCGCCTCGCACAAAAATGCCCGTTATTGCCTGAGCATCGAAGACCTCAAGAACATGGACCCGCTGATGGACGATCCCGATGGCGTTCCGGTGGGCGGGATTATCTACGGCGGGCGCGACAGCGATACGTGGGTCCCGGTCGAGCAGGCCTTCAACTGGGCCGAGGGCATCATCCTCAAAGGCGCCTCGCTGGAATCCGAAACCACCGCTGCTACGTTGGGCGCCGAAGGTGTGCGGACGTTCAATTTGATGTCAAATCTCGATTTTCTCTCGATTCCGTTGGGGCGGTATATCCAGAACAACCTCGATTTCGCCGAAGGCGTTAAGAATCCGCCGCTGGTTTTCTCGGTGAATTACTTCCTCAAGGACGAGGACGGCAAGTACCTCAACGGCATGGGCGATAAGCTGGTCTGGATTCTCTGGGCCGAATTGCGTGTGAACGGCGACGCCGAGGGCCTCGATACGCCGACCGGCGTGATACCGAAATATGAGGATTTGGCGAGACTATTCAAAGAGAATCTCGACGCCGATTACACTCGGGAAGACTACGTCCGGCAGTTCACGGTTCGGATACCGAAGAACCTCGCCAAGCTCGACCGCGTCGAAAAGATCTACAAGGAGAAGGTTGCCGATACGCCTGCGATTTTGTTTGAGACGTTTGCCGAGGTTCGCAAGCGTCTGAAAGAAGCGGCGGAGAAATACGGCGATAACATCTCGCCGCTCGATTTGACGGCTTAGTAAGTAAAGGCAAACGGGGCGAGATTATGGCCGGTGCGGCGAAGGTCCAGGTTTCAACGGCTTTCGAGTGGCCCAGCCGGGAACAATTCAAGAAAGCCGATTTGATTGTGATGTTCGCCCGCGGAAATTGGACCGAACAAAAACTTAATGACCTGGAACAATACCTGGCTCGCGGCGGCGGCTTCGTGGCGGTGCATCCGTGCGTAATCGCAAATAAGGCATTGGCACGGAAGTTGGCTGGGTTGATCGGGCTGGCGTGGGAGGACGGGTACACGCGGTGGCGCCACGGTCCGATGGATTTGAAGATTACCGCTGCGGACCATCCGATCTGCTTAGGCTTGCCGAAAACGATTCACTTTCTCGATGAGGCCTACTGGCCTCTCAAAGGAGACCTTGGCAAGGTCAAGGTATTGGCGACCTCCGACGAAAAGTTGAGCAAGGACTCCGACGAGAGCAAACCCGAGCCGATGTTTTATGCCTACCGGTATGGTAAAGGACGCGCGTTCAGTTGTATTCCGGGACATTATACGTGGACATTTGACGACCCATACTTCCGCATCCTGCTTTTGCGCGGCATGGCGTGGGCGGCGGGCGAATCACCATATCGTTTCGACTCGCTGGTTCTGACCGGCTGTGCGGATAGCGGGCGTTAAGAATCTGCGGTTTATTGTCCGGTGAGTTCGGAAATCTTGAGACTCTCGCCCTCGAATGCGCCCTCGAGACGATAGACAACCACCACGTCGTCAACCTTCCGGGGCACGGGGCGTTTTGCATCTTCCGGGCTTGGCTTGACGTTGGAACGGGCGCCCGGCCGAGCGTAGAAGAAGGTCGTCGGCGAGAAGTGCATGTATGTATTCTGCCAATGCCAAAGCTCCATGTCGAACTTGAGGGACTTGGCGAACGGTATCGCATCAAGTGCCCGGACACGGAGGTTTGTTCCTCGGCCGGTCTCGTTGTGACTGGCCGCAGGCTCCGGCTGTGCGTGGAAAGGACCCTCGTAGAAGACACTGCTGCCGCCGAATGAATAGCCGTAGTAGTCCTCGGTCCCTGTGCCGAAACTCGACGGAAACGCCTCGCCATCGACAAATATCTTCTCATCCCCTTCGCCCCACCAGGCCGGCGCGCAGTTGAACAACGCCAGCGAATCGCCCACGAGCTTGCCCCTGCCTGTAATTGTAGCGTAATTCATATCCTGGCCTTGCCGAGCCGCAACCTTGACATGCGAATACTGCCGCCAGAGGGCATTGAAATGCATCGATCTCTCGTCCCACTTCCAGGGGCCCCAGCGGACCTCGGCCAGGTCCAAATGGACGGGCTTATCCGAGAGATTCTCGAGAGTCAGTTTGCAGCTTGTTTTGAACGGCATCACCCAGTTGCAGATCATCGAGCCGTCCTCGAGCACGCGCATCTGCCACGAACGATACGGATTGAGCCCGAATCCGCTGCCGAAGAAATCCCCCACCGGGCACCACACAGTCTGCTCGCCGTCGAACTGGATTTTCAAAACGGTCGAGCGCAGTGCCTGATCCAAATCCTCAGCCGAGAATTTCAGGCCCAATTCACGAATCACCATAGGGCCTCGATACTTCACCAATATGCCTGCCCCAGGGGCCAGCCGACCTACCCGGCTGGTTCGTTTTAGCTGCCCTCGGTCCAGACTTGATGCTGTGTCGGCCAATCGTCGCTGGGTAATGGCGATTGTCTCTCTCCTCATATCGAGTTGTTGCCGCGTGAATGAGCGAACAGCGGTGCCTTTGGCGTAGGTTCGGTAGTTAATGTTGTACCATTCTCGGTGGCCGCCGTTTTTGGTCTCCCAGTAGTTAGGCCCGTCGTACGTGATCTTGCAGCCCTTTGCGTATGGTATCGGGAAGAAGAAATTAAGCCCTCGCGAACGTACCGCCGAGAGAGGCCGGCCTACCAGCGCCCCGTGCCCCAACAACGCATCGGCCGTCTCTTCGATAACGGGCTTCCTCGAACCATCCAGATAGAACCGCAATTTGCCGTAAGGCGCATTGCCGCCCATCCAGAACCTTACAATGCAGCCGGGCCCTTCGACATCGAGCATCACCCATTCGACCCGGCCGTCATTTTCTTCCTTGCGAATAAAATGGCTCCAGTCCTGATTGGCGTACCAGCCCTCTTTGTCCGGCGCAACAGAAAGCCGCTGATAACTGCTGGCCTGCCTGCACTCATACCCCGGTTCGCTCAACCGCGCCAGAGCATCGCGGTCCACCATCTCATTAAGCAGCGACTCCAACGTAATCACATCGGCAGACGCTGCGTTTGCGATGAACGTTAGCACGGCAGCGGCTATGAAGTTGCGATATCTCATTTGGACTCCTCGGCTTTGTGCCTGGTTTCTTTAGGTTCACAGTCCTGTGCTGTGGTACCACAATCCCCTTGGAAATACAAGCTTTTGAAGTAAACTCATGGGCTTGAAGCCCGTGCTATGTTGCTTTGCGATGGTATTTTCGCGCGGGGTCAAGAGTCCGGGCGCGGCACTCGGGGGGATGATAGAAGTGGGGCCGAGAGAAGCCCGCAATAAAATAAATTGCGGGGCTAAATATGAGTTGTTGGCGGGGAGGATTTGTTAGACGAATTCCGGGGATGTGATAGAATACGTGGATTCTAAAACCTGAAACGAAATCGAAAGGGAAGGACAATGACAGAACACGGGCATATTAAGGGGCTATTATCCGGACTGGTTTTTTTGTTGTGTGTTGGTGTGTTTGCGGCGGCTGCTGACGGGAGAGCGAACTCGGACAGCGTCGAGCGATGGGGAATTTTTGAGCTGTCGCTGAGCGGGCCTTCGGGCGGGAATCCTTTTGTGGATGTGAGAATAAGTGCGGAGTTCAGGTTAGGGCAGAGGGTTTTTAGGCCGGAGGGCTTCTATGACGGCGACGGGGTGTATCGGATACGTTTTATGCCGGATAGGCCGGGGCGGTGGACGTATGTGACCAGGAGCGATCGGAGGGAGCTGGACGGGAAGGAGGGGGCGTTTGTTTGTATAGAGGCGTCGGCGGGTAATCACGGGCCCGTTCGGGTGCACGATACGCACTACTTGGCGTACGACGACGGCACGCCGCATTTCTCCATCGGGACCACCTGCTATGCCTGGATCCATCAGGGCCCTGCGCTGGAAACCCAGACGCTGGAGACGCTGAAGGAGGCGCCGTTTAACAAGATGCGGATGTGCGTCTTTCCCAAGGCATACGCGTATAACAAGAACGAACCGAAATACTACGCCTACGAGGGCAGGCCGCTAAAGGACTGGGACTTCAAGCGTTTCAATCCGGAGTTCTGGCGCCAGTTCGAGAGGCGCGTGGGGCAGTTGCGCGATATGGGTATCGAGGCGGACCTGATTATCTTTCATCCCTACGACCGCTGGGGCTTCAAGAGTATGGGGCACGAGAACAACCTGTTCTATCTGCGGTATCTGGTGGCCCGGCTGTCGGCGTTTCGCAATGTGTGGTGGTCGTTTGCGAACGAATATGACCTGCTGAAATGGCCGACGGAGCACTGGGATGAGTATATGAAGCTGGTCCAGGAGATCGACCCGTACAATCACCTTCGCGGGATACATAACTGCCGGACGTGGTACGATCATTCGAAGAGCTGGGTTACACACAGCAGTCTGCAAACCAGCAATTTCAGGGACGCCAGGGAGTATCGGGACAAATACGGCAAGCCGGTGGTCTATGACGAGTGCAAGTACGAGGGGAATATTCCGCAGGGCTGGGGGAATATCTCAGCCGAGCAGATGGTCCGCAACTTCTGGATGGGGTCTCTGGCCGGCTGCTATGTCGGGCACGGGGAGACGTACAAGCATCCCAAAGATATTTTGTGGTGGGCCAAGGGCGGCGTGCTGCACGGGCAGAGCCCGGCCCGAATTACGTTTATGAAGGAGATAATCGTCGAGCAATCGCCCTTTGGGCAAATGAGGCCGGATTTCTCGCATTACCCCGGTGCGTACATCCTGGCGAAACCGGGCGAGCACTATCTGATCTATTTCACCGACACAACGCCGATAAGCCTGAATCTCCCGGGGAGCAGGCCCTACAAGGTTGACGGCATCGATACGTGGGAGATGACGGTTAGTCCTTTGGGCAGCGCCGGCGGCAAGTTCGATTATACGCCGCCGAAGCGGGATTACGTGGTTCGGCTTACCCAGTACAAGGCGGGCGAGAAGATTCGGCCCGAGGCCAAGGCAACGGCCTCGCCGCTCGAGGGGGTCGTACCGCTGAAGGTGCAGTTCTCGACGCCTTCTAAATTGAAGTGCCGGTGGGATTTCGGAGATGGGAGCAGCACATCCGGGGCCAATCCCGCGCACGTTTACAAAGAGGCCGGGATTTACACCGCGAAGCTGACCGTTACTGACGATGAGAGCGGGGTGTCAGTTTCCAATTCCGTTCGCATTTACGTTGATCGAGTCCAAGCGGCCGGCTCAGCTATCGTCCAGGTCGGGTGCGAAGATGACAATTCGCCGGTAGTCCTTCACGGCAAGATCGCCAAGGGCAAGGACGGCTCATACGATTTTGCCGACGGTGCGCCGTGGAAATGGATTTCCGTAGGTGACAAACCCATTGCGGCACTGGAGGGGCTGCGTTCTTTTACGATATTAGGCTGGGCGAGGCCGACGAGCCTTAAGATCGGCAACGGCGGGAACCGCATCGCGTTCAATCTCAACTATAACCGCTCGGGATTCGACCTGGTTCACCAGCAGGACGGTCGGCTCCGCCTCGCGGTGAATGAGTGGCCGGACCGCGTTCGCAACGACAGCTCATCCGGCAAGCTGCGCGTCGGCAAATGGACCTTCTTTGCGGTGACATACGACGGCACAAAGAGCGCCGGCAACGTGCG
>JAGMDR010000090.1 GCA_023128595.1 Planctomycetota bacterium
GGACAAACTGGATGAAGACAGCGACATCGACATAGCAATCATTTTAGACGAGATTCCTGACCGCTTTGCCGAGCACGAGCGCACAAGCCAATTGGGCTCGGATGTGAGTCTGGAGTACGATACACTCGTGAGCTTCTTGTTTGTGAGCCAAGCCGACTATCAAAGAGGTCGATTTGCCGTTCACAGAACGATTAAGGAAGAAGGGATCCTCGCGTGAAGGAAGAAGTGCGCTTGCACCTCGAAGTGCTCCACGTGATTGCACGCACTATTCATCTACGCGGTCGAACACGTAGGCATTATTATCTGGCCCGGTCCAGACCATCATGGACTTCGTTAATAGGGTTACGGTCGCTGCCGCATCTTCGTCTTCGTCTGCAAAGATGATAATAGCCCCATCTTTGTTTTCGTAGCGGGCTGTGTGGTAACCGCTGTCTGTTTGTGCTACAAGTGTTCCGTTATCAAAGACTTCAAGAGACTGAATATTATCATCAGCATCCGGTAGAATGCGACCCTTCCATTTCCCTACGATTGAAGGTCGTGATTGGGATGAGCAGCCGGAGATGAACACATAGGCTGACAGAACACAGATGAGCAGAATTAGTCGGTTTCTAATCTTCATATCGTATCTCCCTTTGTTATGTTGTGATATGAGTTCTGCAAAATTGCAGGTTAGGCCTATATTGTTGAAGAAAATCTTTTTTATGATTTTCTTCAATAATCACCTAACCATTTATGGCATAATACACTGCTGTTAAAAAGAAAAAATCAAAAAACGATTTTTTCTTTTCTAAGTAGGCCTAACCTGCAATTTTGCACAAGCCTTTATGTTATGAACAGTCTGCCACACCACCGCCGGCTTATTCGAGAAGCCCGGCGGCCCTCTTGGCCGATTCGACTGTATTGTAAAGCAGCATGGTTATAGTCATCGGGCCTACTCCGCCGGGGACCGGGGTGATAAACGAGGCCTTTTCTTTCACCGCCTCGAAATCCACGTCGCCGACGAGGCGGTAGCCTCGCTTTTTCGTGGCATCCTCTACCCGGTTGACGCCGACGTCGATCACCACGACGCCTTCCTTGACCATATCAGCCGTAACGGTATTTGGCCGACCGGCGGCAGCAATGACAATATCCGCCCGCTTCGTGTGGGCGGCGAGGTCCTTGGTGCGCGTATGGCAGACGGTGACCGTAGCGTTTCCGGTTGCATTCTTCTGACTGAGCATATTAGCTAACGGCTTGCCCACGATGTTGCTCCGCCCGACGATTACAACCTCGGCCCCTTCGAGGGTTACGCCGCTGCGAAGCAGCAGTTGGATCACCCCGTGCGGAGTGCAGGGCCGAAACGCCTTTTCGCCTACCACCATTTTGCCCACGTTCATCGGATGAAATCCGTCAACGTCCTTTGCCGGGTCAATGGCCAAAAGGACCTCGGCTTCGTTGAGACCCTTGGGCAAAGGCAGTTGAACCAAAATGCCGTTGATCTTGGGGTCGTTGTTCATTTTCTCGACCAACGCCATCAAATCTTCCTGGGAGATATCAGCCTGCAGGCGATTGTCGTCCGAATAAATCCCTATATCCTCGCAGGCCCGCTCCTTGGCCCTGACGTACGATTGTGAAGCCGGGTCTTCGCCTACCAAGACAACTCCGAGTCCCGGCACGACACCCTGCTCTTTTAGTTTGGCCACCTCGTCCTTCAATTCCGCCCGCATATCGGCGGCGACTTGTTTGCCATCAATAATCTGTGCTGTCATTGCTCACTCCCTAAAAATCCAATTTTACCGCTGAGACCGCTGAGTTTAATTTTAATTGCTTCTCTGCGTGCTCGATGGTCTCTGCGGTTAATGTTAGTGGTTAAAACAGGCCCTGCACTTTTCCGGTTTCGACGTCCACATCAATACGGCGGAACGCAGGATTGGAAGCTGTGCCCGGCATAAGCTTAATCGCGCCGGCCACCGGAACGATGAAACCTGCCCCTTTGTAAACGAGAATATCCCGAATCGGAAGCTGCCAGCCGGTGGGCCTGCCTTTGAGGTCAGGATCGTGCGACAGGCTGAGGTGCGTCTTGACCATACACGTCCCCAACGTCTTGGTGATCGGATCGGCTTCCATAGCCCTGGCCTTGGCCAGGGCCTCGTCACTGTAGGTAACACCGTCGGCGCCGTAAACCTCCTTCGCAATCAATTCAATCCGCTGCCGCAGCGGCGTCTCCAGCTCGTAGAGAAACTTAAAGTCGTCCTTTTCGTCGCAGGCCTGAACCACGGCTTCTGCCAGCTCGATCGCACCGTCGCCGCCCTTTAGCCAGTGTTCGGA
>JAGMDR010000091.1 GCA_023128595.1 Planctomycetota bacterium
GCTTGACACCACTTCCTTCAAATGCCGGGCCTGCTGAGCTGGAGGCGCAAACCAGCCAGTCCTTATTGCCCAAAACCACCTCGCCGTTCGTCCCGATGTCGGCAAAAAGTGAGATGCCTTTTTTGGTGAAGATTCGAGTCGTCAGCGCGCCGGCCACTATGTCGCTGCCTACATAGGCGGCCACACTGGGCAGGCAGTAGAGCAAACCTCGCTTATTGATCTGAATGCCGGCTTCCGCCGCCCGAATTGGCGGCACAAAGCTCGCCGAGGCGATATATGGTTCTCTGCGAATTCGAGTCGAATCAAGGTTCAGCAGAAAATGCACCATCGCCGTGTTGCCGGCGCATATCACCGTCGTAATATCCTGCAAATCGATCTTTTGCCTGGATGCCAGTGTTACTATCAGGCTGTTCACGTCGTTTACGATGCGATTCTGCATCTCGTCGAACGCATTGTTCTCTTCGGCGTAGATGATTCGCCGGATATAGTCGTCGCCGAAGTTTATCTGGCTGTTATACGTAGCCTCCGTATCCAAGGTAGCGGCGTTTGCGAGGTTGACTAAATGGGCCACCAGGGTCGTCGTGCCCAGATCAACCGCCACTGCATAGTTCTTCGCGCTGTGGTTGCCTTCTTCGACCTCGATGACTTCCGTGGTTTCACCGCGCCGGCCGACGGTCACAGTAACCTTATACTCTGAATTCTGAAGCACCTTCGGAAGTTTTTGAAGGATTCGAAAACCCGTTTGCATAATCGGGGCGTCGATTTGACCCCGGATGGCCAGATATAAACGCTCGTGGTCGGCCGTGTAGTTGTGTACGGTCGGCGGCGACATCTCAACGTAAATCTTCCGGACAAGAGGGTCGAATTCGAATAATCCTGCCCGCACCTCGCCCGGAAGCTCGCTGAATCGGTGGGCGTCGCTGTCCATCAGGATTTGACTCGTTTCCAAAGTATGAGACTTTGGTACGGTGATAGTCATATCCGAAAGGACTTTGGTCTGACAGGCGAGAACAACATTTTCCCGTATCTCATCCTGGGTGAGCAGGGCGGTGGGTCTGCTTTGAAACTGACCTCTGTCAATTATCACCTTGCACTTGCCGCAGTAACCGTCGCCGCCGCAGATGCTGGTTAGATAAATGCCTGCTTTGTGGGCGGCCTCAAGAAGCACCGTGCCAACCGGAACTTCCATCTTAAGACCGCTCGGCTCAAAGCGGACCAGACATTTCTTCTCGCGTCCATCCTGCGTTTTCTTTGCCAAATCGGATTCCTTCTTCGTTTCTTCTGCCATCCCGCATTTCGTGAATTGCAATCTAATTCACGATTCGGTGCTCACTGTCCTCGCGTTTAGTTCCAGATTTCCTGCAGATACTTTGGCAGCATCGAACACTCTCTCGGCCCGACCATAACCTCCCAGTTGGTGGCTTCCTCGAGTTTACCGCTCATCACCGCCACGTAACCGGGAATGATTAGCTTACGGTGTTTGACCAGCTTTTCCACATCGTGCTTGGTCATCGCGTCGGCCACCGTTTTTTCGTTGAGTTTGTCTCCGGAATAAGCCGTCAACACGCTTGTTCCCTCGGTATCCACAACCAGGATATAGCTTGGCACCCTGCTGGCCTCGACGTCTGATTCAACGGTGTAATATGTCAGTGAGAAGTTCGTTGTGAACATCACCGGTGAATTTTCGTCGGGCTCACCTATCTTATACACTTTCGGCTCGACCTGGACGGGCTTCTGGGGATCGGTGTAGATATTCATCACCGCCGTCAGCATGGGCAAAAGCGCCCACGGCTCAACTGTATCAACAACGACTATGCCTGAGTACTTGCAAATCAGGCTTATCGCAGCGGCTACCTGCGTGTCACCGTCGCCATCGGTCACAAAGGATATAGTCGGGTAACCCAGAGGCCGGAAAACCTTCTTGAGTGACAATACACGCACCCTTGAGAAGTTATACAAATGGTCCCTCTGGCTCAGACCTTCCAGACTTAGTACGATGTCTTCAATGCCTTGACCTTTAATCTTTTCGCTAAGATCGGCAAGGGCCTCGATTGATTCGGCCTTTGCCACGAGCGGACAGCCGTTTTCCCTGGCTATCTTGGCCATTGCTTCGGCCGTATCGGGCATTGCCGCAGCAAGCAGCGGGACGCGGTCTTTCACCTGCCCGGCCGCTGCCGCCATCGCGTCAGGCGAATCCGTCACCAAAATCAGTGCAAGCTCGCTTCCGTCCTTTGCAGCCGCGCAGGCCGAGGCAAACGGTTCCGATGAGCCGCTGTCGTTGACAACCGCCAAAGCTTTGACCCCGATCTTTGTTCCGATCCGTTCAAATTGCAGTGCGTTTGCCGACTCTATGCGCTTGGTCAGCTCATCGCCGGTGAGTTTATCCGAAACCGTCGCTGCAAGGACCGTGGGGCTGTAAAATTTCTCTTCGTGCCGGAACACCACCGTCTCCTGCCCGACCTGCACCTGATTATCTCCGCTGCCGAACACGATCTTCCTCATTGGCGGGGCCGCGGCTGCCGCGAGTTTCTCCTTGGCTTCGTCCGAAACATCCGGGCAATCCTCTAACTTGGCGCGTTTTTGAGCGAGCGCCATAGCAAAGGCCAGGCAAGTAGGCATACCGCACTTCTTGCAGTTGGTTTTAGGCAAAAGCTTGAATATTTCTAATCCTGTCAGTGCCATAATATCCTTTCCTCTTATCTACTATATATCAGAAATTCGCAGCCCAAAATCATCAGAACATCGGATCCAGCGCAGTTACCGGATGGTTGGCTTTGGTGATGAATTCCAAAACCTCTTCTTCGGTCGTGGCGGTGGTCTCGTCGGCTATCTTGGCGAGGAACTCCTCTGGCGCCAGCTCAAGCTCCTTTGCTCTTTTAGCGAAAGCATCCTTAATCTCTTCTTTGAGCATTGTCGGCATCCACACGATCCTCTTAATCCCACCTTCGGCTGCTATGAACTTTCGTGAGAAGATGTAATGCTTCGAATGCCCGATGAATCCGGGTGTCTGGTTTCCGCCGCCGACCGTCCCGGCCAGAGTCGAAAACTTCATTCCGACCGGAGTCATTTCGGGGTACTCTCTGTTTACAATCATTATTCCACCTGTACTGGGCAAGACCGCGGCAATACATTCGAAGCATCCGCAAGAGGTCATCGGGTCCGTTATCATACTGTACTGGCTCATTCGCTCAACGTTACCGCCGCTGGTTTTGAGTACAAATGCGTTTACTTTGTCCCACTGTCCGATGGTTGGCTCGATGCACTTACCTTTTGATATTGGCTGATTTGGCCCACTTGGAACTATCTCGTATGCGGCCCGGCAGTCGAGCCAGCTATAAGCACCGCACAGACCCGGCCTCTCTGGTGAAACCACACACACATGGTTCGGAGCAAAACTCTGGCATAGCGTGCACGAATAAAATGTCTCTACATCTTCATCGGTCATCCCCGCAATGCGTTTATCACGCTCGGCGAATACCTTGCGGGCCGTCCCACGAAGCTCTACAACCTTCTGCTCGTCAGTTATAATCTTTACCTGTACCTTATCCAAAATGTTAGAATATTGGTCGTGATACAGCCCATGGAGCAGCTTGCCTATATGTTCAAGTCTGAAACCTGCCTTAAAAGCGTCCTTGCTGATTCGTACCCAGCTTATGTCTCGCTGGCCCATATGCCATAGTCCCTGTGCCTCGTTCATAAAGGTGTGAATCTGCCGCTCCAGCACGGGCTCAAAATCGGTCTGCATTTTCCGACCGGCGACTTCGACGACAACACCCAGCGGCAGCTTTCCTCCGGTCTGGAGTGAATCGACATCGGGCCCCTCGACCTCTACCTTGCCGTCTTCAACCTCATTCATATCCCGCATTCGCAGCCATTCAAACGCCGGTGTCCTTTGTCCCCCAAACTCGCAGCGCATTTCTTCCTTGCGGATACGTTCACCTTCAAATGCTGGACTTACTGTGACGGGAATGGCTATTTCGGTGACCTTAATTTTAAGGCCGCGAACCTCGATGGCTTTTTCCACAATTTCGCTATGCGGAATATTGGAGACGACGTGCTCATAAGTGCAGACGCCGGTCGGGAGAACCTCCGGAATATCGGAATCGGCGATAGTCGGGAAACCGTAATTGATTACACCCGCCGCCGTGGCGTACCACTCATTGGTTACCTTACCTAAAGCCACCACAAAGGCAAAGATTCTGTTCTTGTTGTAGAGCAGGTGGCGTCGGTAATCGCCCGGCTTCACCCCGCCGAAAGTAAGCGCCACCCGACTGGCAAAACCAGCGGCATATATCGCGGCACTAATCTCCCTACCAAAGGGGACAAGTCGAGTATCCCAACCCAAATCCACACCCCCTTCCACTAATTGTTCTGCAAAAGTGGTGCCGTTATGATGGCCGGCCATAAAGACATACAGACTCCTTTCCTGACATTTTCTTGCAATCTTAACTGCCGTTTCCACGTCCGGCGCTGCGCCCACAATAGCAGCAAATCCAGGCGCTGTCCCGTCAACAAACTGGATGCCGCGCTCACGCAGGATTATATCGTCTGCCGCACCAAGCCAGATGCCGTCCACCGGATTAGGCCCGATTAAGTACTTGCAGGCCTCAATAATCTCCTCGGCGAAAAGAGTCGCCATACCGGCATCAAGGGCCGGACCAAGATAAGGCAGCCACAACTCATCGTCAACCAGAGCAGGTAGCAAGTCCTTAACCTCTTTCATAACTTCTTCGAAGTCGGCCAATTTTTCTACAGTCCGGCCTGTCATCGAATAAATCACCGGCATATAGTAGCCGGTATTTGGGAACTCCACTTTGCAATGTTTGCCTTTTTCCTCGATAGCTCGTGACAATATTTCCTCTGCCTGTTTAGCTATTTTATGAGCACCTTTTATCCCTGCTGTCATAATTATTCTTGACATACACTAATCTCCTTTTCTTAAGTTTTGAGTTTTGAATCTTCGGTTTTTGGTTAACTCAAAACTTAACACTAAAGACTTAAAGCCATCTAAACCGCCAATTCTCGCCGGTCTTCCATATCGTAAAGCTTTCGCTCCTTCTCCTTGTTGATTCCCAGGGCATCACGTTTGCCTTCGATATGCTCAATCATCATACGGGCGGCTTTTACCGGGTCTCGCTCAAAGGCCCATTTGCCCCCCACATCCTTTTCAATTTCGTCAGTCAAATAACGTGTCAAATTTGCAGAGCCAAGGACGGGCAGCGGTTCAGCGATAACCGTGTAAACCCCGGAAGCGACAAAATACATTCCGATTGAAACGGCCTTTTCTGACATCCATTCGGGTGCAGCACCGGCGACGGGTAAATCTGAGATGTCATCCCCTAAGCCCCCTTCGGCAACCACGTTCGACAGAATCGTCAATATCCTGCTGTTGTCAACACACGAGCCAACGTGAAGCACGGGAGGAATACCAACGGTCTCACATACCTCAGCCAGCCCTTTGCCGCAGTATTTCGCTGCGGCCTCCGGTCTCATCAGCCCCGCCTTAGCAGCAGCGATAGCGCTGCAGCCGGTGCTCACCACCAGGACATTGTTCTTGATAAGCTCTTTTATCAGTGTAAGGTGACCGTAATCGTGCACCTGCTTAGGATTATTGCAGCCCACAACACCGGCCGCACCTCGAATTCGCCCATTGATAATATTGTCATTCAGAGGTCGATAGCTTGCGCGAAAGCGGCCGCCAAGGTGGTAAAAAATGTTTTCTGATGTAAATCCCGCAATCCCACGCTCCGTTATCTTCGGAATGTTTACCTTGCCTTTTCTGTTCGCAAAATTCTCAATGGCGATCTTGATGATTTCCCGCGCGATTTCCGCTGCCCTGTCTTCCTCGAATTCAATATGCTCTGCTCCGGCGAT
>JAGMDR010000092.1 GCA_023128595.1 Planctomycetota bacterium
CTGCTCCGGCGATTTTGCACTTGGGCGAAGTTGTAATAAGCTTTGTGTGGAAGCAGCCGCAAAGAGAACCGAGTGCAGGCATAATGCACTGCACGTCCACCGCCATCAAATCCACCGCCCCGGTCATTACCGCCAATTCCTGCTGGAGAAAATTGCCCGCAACCGGTATCCCGTGACGCATCAGCATCTCGATGGCCGTGCAGCACATACCAGCAATATTAATGCCTTCGGCTCCTTGCTCCTCGGCTGCTTTTATAAGTTCGGGTTCCTGTGAGACTGCCACGATTATATCTGACAGAGTCGGCTCATGACCGTGCACGATTATGTTGACCTGTTTAGCATCGATAACGCCAAGATTAGCGCCGAAGCGAATGGGCTGTGGACTGCCGAACAGAATATCCGAAAGCTCAGTCGCTATCAGAGAGCCGCCCCATCCGTCAGACAGACATGCTCGCAGACCCTGCTTTACAAGATTCTTGTAATCTGAGCCCACGCCTATATGGGTTCTGTGCATAATCTCGACGATTTCACGGTCGATAGAACGAGGAGTTACACCGAATTTTTCCCAAACCTTTTGCCTGGCCGGCGGCGGATAAACAGCCGTGCTAATAAGTGTTCCTTCCTGCTTGCCAAATTCAGCCAATACCGCATCAGCAAGGTTACTGGCGATCTCTTTGGTTCCTCTGCCTTCTACCTTAATACCGTACCTTGCTGCGACTTCCCTTAGTTTGAGCTCGTCTTTGATCATGTAATCGCAACTATCGCTCTCGACCGCCATCTTGAATGTGTGCGCAATGTCACGGCCATGGTCGGAGTGCGCCGCCGCACCGCCGGCAACCATTCGCACGAGGTTTCTGGCCGCAATCGTATCTGCGGTAGCGCCGCATACGCCTGCCTGCGGTCCGTCCTCAAAGGGGTCAATCCGACATGGCCCCATGGAACAATTTCGGCAGCATATCCCCAGTTTGCCGAAGCCGCATTGAGGCTGTTGCTGCTCGAATCTATCCCAGGCAGTCTCTAAGCCCGACTGATTCGCGTACTCGAGCATCTTCTGTGTCGCTTTGTCGTTGCTAAGTTTTTTTGGATCCATGAACAACACCTCAGTAATCAGTTAACTCCAAAGATATCAAAGCCAATCACTATATCGTATTTCATCATATATTTCAAGTGGAGCCGACTTCGCCTCGTTGACACTTGAGCTCGTGGCACACTTACTCTCATTTGTAAACTGATGCAGCCCTGAGACGTGCAGAAGTCTGCGACCTTCTGCATTTCGGACAGAGCCGCAGAAGCTCTCGGAATTCTTGCCAATCAATTTGGCTTTTTCTCAAGACCTGCTCACTGACCTCGCTGCTCACAATAGGCGTTCCACATTCCTGACAGACAAGCAGCTTTACCCGTGACTTGAACGGGGATATCTCCACCTCCTGCTGCTCCTTATGAAGCCTTACTTTGATGGTTCCGACCGGGCAAATGGCTGCGCACGCTCCGCAGCCGATACAATCCTCGGAAGGCTGCCTAAACGGAGCCGCTACGGTTCTTTCGGCGCCGCGTCCGGCAAAACTAATCGCCGCTTTGCCAATTATCTGCTCACACACCTGGACGCACAAACCACACAGGATGCAATTTCGCTGACTGTCCGTTACATTCGGGTAAGGTGTTCCTTTCACACCCATCCGTTCGGCGAGGGCCTTGAGCTCCTGACTTTCCGGGGCCCTTGCAAGTAAAAGCTCCATCACACCTCGACGCGCTTTCTTGGCCCTTTCGCTGGAAACATACACAACAATATCCCGGCGCACCGGGTAGTTGCAAGCCGTCACCAGTTGTTTCCATTCACCGCGGTCAAGCTCTACCATGCACAGCCGACACGTTGCTTCGGATGGAACGGCCGGGTGGTAGCAAAGGGTAGGAATCCATATTCCGGCCTTTCGCGCGGCGTCCAGAATCGTGGCGTCCCTCTTAACCTTGACCTCACATCCGTCTATGGTTACTGTGGGCACTGCTTTTGCCTTTCTTTATACCTTCAGCACTGCGGTGAAGGGACATTTCTCCCAACACGTCCCACACAACGTGCACTTTTCCTGGTTGATTACATGTGGCACTTTTTTCTCGCCGGTAATGGCGTCTGCAGGACAATTCTTCAAACAAATACCACAACCATTACATGCCTCCGGATCAATCTCGTAGCGGAACAAACCGCGACACTCTTTTGCCGGGCAGCGCCCGTCCAGAATGTGCGCATCGTATTCGTCGCGGAAATAGCGAATGGTAGAGATAACGGGGTTTGCAGCGGTCTTGCCAAGAGCGCACAGAGCGGTCCCCTCCAACAGACCTCCCAGCTCCTCGAGCCTCTCTATGTCACCGACCTGTCCTTCTCCGTCGGTTATGCGGTCGAGGATATACAGCATCTGGGCCAAGCCCTCGCGGCAAGGTGTGCATTTTCCGCACGACTCCTTCTGGAGGAAGTCGGTGAAGTATTTGGCGACCCTTACCATACATGTCTCCTCGTCCATGACGATCATGCCACCTGAGCCCATCATCGACCCTAATTTTGTAAGCTCCTCAAAGTCCACGCGGGCATCCAAGTGTTCGGCAGGTATGCACCCACCGGAGGGGCCTCCCGTCTGGACGGCCTTGAAACGCTTGCCGTCGCGTATCCCTCCGCCGATTTCGTCAATGATCCGTCGCATCGTGATGCCCATCGGGACCTCCACCAGTCCGGTATTTACCACGTTTCCAACCAGACTGAATACCTTGGTTCCTTTGGACTTTTCGGTCCCAATGCCGGCGAACCATTTCCCGCCCCGGTTTATAATGTGTGGTATATTGGCCCACGTTTCTACGTTGTTAAGGTTGGTTGGCTTGCCGCGAAACCCACTCTCGACAGTATGGACGTACTTCGCTCTGGGTTCACCCGGGCGACCTTCCAGCGAGGCCATCAGTGCCGTGGACTCGCCGCAAACAAATGCACCGCCGCCCCGGTTAATACGAATATCAAAAGAAAAAGAACTGCCCAGAATCGTCTCGCCGACAAGACCCAGTTCCTTGGCTTGTGCGACCGCATTCTTTAAGCGCTCGACCGAAAGTGGGTATTCGTTCCGGACATAGATATACCCATGCTCCGATCCGATAGCGTACGCCCCGATGAGCATCCCCTCGATGACCGAGTGGGGGTTGCCCTCCATAATACACCGGTCCATAAAAGCCCCGGGGTCACCCTCGTCGCCGTTGCAGATGACATATTTGGGCGAACCCTCCGCCTGGCGGCACGAACGCCATTTCCGCCCAGTTGGAAAGCCCCCGCCACCCCGGCCTCTCAGACCCGATAATTCCACTTCCGAAATCACCTCTTCGGGCGTCATCGGGGAGAGTACCTTTGCAAGAGCCGTGTATCCCCCTTCCGCGATATAGTCGCTTATCTCCGTGGGGTCGAGAAGCCCGTTACCAGAGAGAGCAATCCTCTCCTGAACCTTGTAGAAAGGTATCTCATTTGCCTTCTCAACCTTTTTGCCCGTGTTGGGATCCTCGTATAACAGCCGCTCGACAACCCTTCCTCCGAGCACCGTTTCACGGAAAATCTCTGCTACATCGGGTTCCTCGACCCGCTGGTAGAAAATTCCGCCCGGCTCTATTACGACAATAGGACCGCGTTCACAAAATCCGTGGCAGCCGACGCATTTCGCCTGGACCTGCACGTCTGAACCGGCCCCTTCCACCGCCGCGCAAAAAATCTCGTACAGCTTAAATGAGCCCTTCGCCACACAACCTGGGCCGGTACAGACATGTATGGACTTCGCAGAAGCGCTACGCGAGTTGAGCAGCTTTTCCCGCATACCCTCCAGTTCCACAAGACTGCTGAAGCGCTTGATGCCAAGCTCTGTCATGTTTGTTCCTCCTTGTCAGCAGTCACGTGTTCCTTGGTAAGTCCGTAAAGAATTTCAAGAGCAGACGCGGGACTCACACCGTTATAGTATTTCCCATCCACCGTCATCACCGGTGCCACTGCGCAAGCTCCCATGCAATTCACGGCTTGGAAGCTGAACAAGCGGTCGCGTGTAGTGCCGCCCGGCTCGACCTGGAATTCCCGGGTGATGGCCTCTGAAATGCTCGCTGAACCTTTAAGATAACATACTGTGCCCATACAAAGCGTTACTTCATGTGCGCCCTTTGGCGCAAGGCGGAATGACGAATAGAAGGTAGCCACAGCGTACAGCCGGCTCAACGGCAGTCTAAGGTGCCTTCCCAGGCAGCGCAGTTGGTCGGCGGGCAAGTACCCAGATTCTGCTTGCAAGTCCTGCATCATGGGTATGAGCATCCCGTCATCCCCATCATAGCGGTCAACTATCTGTTCTATAATCTCACTGTCTTCCGGCATACTTACTGTTTTCTGCAATCGCTGCTTACCAGCATAAAATCTTGCTTCTACTCCAAAACCTGGTTGCTGTCAATATGCTGTTTCCCGGCTTAAGCCTTTTCGAGTTACCCAGCCGGCGGTTATACGGTCTCAAGGCTTACCTCCTTGCCCCTTTTCCGCAGCTCCTCGGCAATCTCCCGGACCACAGCCAGCTTCATGCCCAGTTGTCGCGGCAGTTCGGGGTTTTGATGTGCAGGGTTGACGCTCAAGCCCACTATAAAATGGACGTGATCGACATCCAGGCACAACCGGACGAGTGCCGAGGCCCCATCCGTATCGAACTTTACCGTCTCCTTATCGGCGCCCGAACGGAGCAGGTCATTGGCTTTGGTAAGTGTCAAGATTCCCTCAGTCGTCAGGTCAATACCTTCAACCCTTGCCAATGGAGGAACATCGGGTTTCACGGTCGCCAGATCGACTTCGAACGACTTACTGCCTGTATGACGGGCGACAATTTTTGCGGTAGTTCCCCCGCAAACCACCAGATACCCTCGCCGTTGTGTGAACCTGGCGACAACCGCTTTGTCGGCGCTCCTGTCCGCAGGTGGGCCGGTCAACACGCTGGCCGTAAGCTTGCGTCGAGCCTTTATCACGGCCACGCTGACATCGTCCCCAGGCTCCCCACAGTAAAGGTCCCAGACGGCCTCCGCGAGCTTCTCGGCCAGCTCGTCGGCAGAAAGGTCCGGGTGACAGTGCTCCTCGAGGAACCGCGTAATCTCATCTGAGCCCCACCCAAGAGGATAGCGTCCTCCAATGCCGGCATTTACTACACCATCTGAGACAAACACAACCCAATCCCCCATTTGCAGTTGTAGCTCTGATTCGCGAATGGTCTTTCCTTCAATTTGCCGCTCCTCGTAAGGCACGGCGACAGAGTTGCGCCGCCGCAACAGGATGAACGACGGTGTATCGAACTCCACTACCCGGGCGTGCCCATCGCGAAAAAACTGCCCGATGGCAAAGGTGCTGTAAGCGATCTTTCGCACGTTACATACAGGCAGTGTTTTACCCAATGTCTCCACCACTTCGCTCAGGGGCAGCTCATTCTCCATCAGGTGCATAACGATTCGCGTAGTCAGCATTGATAGGATGTTGGCTTTGACCCCGCTTCCGAGACCGTCAGAAAGCGCAAGCGTGACGTAATCGGCGTGACGCGCAATGCCTAAGTTGTCGCCGCAGAGTTCTTCACCATGTTTTTGGAGCTGTCTCGTGCCCCACTCGTAAAACAACCTCATCACTGACTCTCCTCCTGATAGAGGGAGATAAGTTTCATCAAAAGGACCTTAGTCTCCGCTGTCGTCTCGCCCAGGAGTCTGGCTATTTCTTGTGCTGTCTCCATTTGCCGCGAGATTACTTCGTGCGCCCGTTTCAGAGTCTGCGCCCTCAGATCGAGCAAGTCCTTTCTGGCCTTTTCCTCCTCTGAGATGTCGATGAAAATGCCGCAGTAGAGAGCCTCGCCCTCGATAGGGAAAATGCCCACGCGGAAACTGACCCCATGCTCGGGAATGCTCTCCTTGACCATGAGCGACCCGCCCGCGGCGATGGCACGTTCAAAACAGTCGGAGTGGACGAACTCCTTGGCCAATCGGCCGGAAAGCTTCTCGTCGGCACATTGGAACATAGTCAGGAAGGCGGGATTAACGAAACGAATGCGCGTCCGCTTGTCAACCAAGAGAACGCCGTTGGGCGTGTGCTGCAATATAGCGCTGGTTTGGCCGGGTGCTCGGCTTTTAGAAGGTTCCATGCTATACTCCCCTCTGAGTCGAATCTTCAGCAGGCCGATCCGAGGGCTTTTCATTCAAAATGCCCAGAACTTTCTTTCGGAACATTTCGGCCCCCTCTTCCACGCTGGAGCTACTAAAAATCTCGTCGTTGATCTTCCAATTAATCCCCTCGCCACAGTGCTCCATGCAAAACGAGCCCTTTAGCTCAATCCTATCCTCAAGACCCTCAGTGCTCAGAAAATCATTGAAACGAGCTATCAGCTCCCGCGCACCTTTGATGTGGCACGAGCTGCCCACGCATACAGTCACGCTTATCATTGTGGATTCTCTTTTGGGTTTTCTTTGGGCGCCGCCGAAGCGGCGTCCCTATTATTATCTTTTTGAATTGATAATACGAGTTCTCGGGCGGCAGCCCGGCGCTTGCCGGTTGCCAAATCCTTTTCATCAACTAATTTCAACGCTTTCGTGGGGCAGGCCTCAACGCAAGCGGGTTCCTGGCCGGCCTCGGTCCGCTCAATGCACAGGTCGCACTTGACCATAACCTTGTCGTCATTGGAGACATTGATAACACCAAATGGACAAACCATAAGGCAAAACTTACAGCCTATACACTTATCTTGTTCGATCAACACCGGTCCATCCGGCTGGTGCCGATGTATCGCTTCAGTCGGACAAACTGTTATACATGGAGCATCCTCGCAATGCCTGCACTGCATGGGCACACCAAATTCTCCTGCGGCCTCGACTGTCACTCTTGTTTGTGGCTTGGGTTGCTCAGTCATACATTCTTCAAGAATTCCAGACTTGGAATGAGCCACTGCACACGCAATCTCACAACTCTTGCAAGCAAGGCACTTCTCGATATCGATCATAATTGCCTTAGCCATTCTCGTTCTCCAATACAACTAAACCAAGCTCTTGTCACTCATTTGCCCGCAGTGCACGACTGGGAAGAACCAGTTCCATTAAAGTGTTTCTTGCACGTTTCAATTCTTCGACAATCTCTGCATTAGCTTCAAACACCGGCTCTCGCCGCAGGTCCGCCTCCTGGAGCGCCCGGCTGTACGGCAGGCTTCCTAAGAAGGCTATATCTTTCAACTGTGATTGTATCAACTCTCCTTGAGCCGTATCTGTGGTTTTGTTCGCAATTGCCCCGACGCATCCAATCCCCAGCTCTCCGGCCATTTTAGCCATATTGTTGGCCGTTTCAATACTCCTGCCCCCAGGCTCGACAACCAGAACCAGTGCGTCAATACCCTGAACGCTTGCCCTGCCCATAAACTCAACGCCCGCCGCCAGGTCAACCAGGACAACTTCCTGCCTTTGCAGTATCGTATGGGTCAGCAGCGCTTTGAGAAATGCTCCTTCCGGGCAGGCACAACCCCCGCCGCCGTGCGTGATAGCCCCGACAACCAGCAGTTTCAGTTTGCCCACGTCCAGCGAGTATTTCTCCGGCAGATCGCTGACTTTCGGATTCAGCCTGAAATAAGCCCCCACGGCCTCTTTTCCCGTGCCTGTGCGCTCTGCAATCAGGTCTTTCATACCGATAAGCGGGTCCGGACTCTGCTCGCCGGGTATGCCAAAAGCCGAGGCCAAGTTCGTATTCGGGTCCGCATCGATGGCAAGAACATCAGAACCATCTTCAGCAAATAGCTCCGCCCAGACCGCACAGACTGTGGTCTTGCCAACGCCGCCTTTGCCACCGATTGCTATTTTTGCGCCCACCATTACAGGTATAATAACGGCCCTATCGTGGCCGTGCGTGCTCCCATGTCTAAACGGTATAGAATAGAATCGAGCCAATGTCAAAGTCCTGTAATCTAAATGTTTTGTCCGGCGCTGTCAAGGCTTATCCCGGCGTGTAAATATTTTTTTTCTGATGTTATTATACGGGTCGATTCCGTCATTTATGCGCACCCTGCTAATAAGTGTTCACTGTCAGAGCGACTTGCCGGCTGGTTGGGGAAATTCTGTGCAATTCCTATGCAGACAGTGGGTATTTGCAGGTTTTCCGTGAATAATCGGGGGTCAACTGCTCACTCCGGCCGTTTTCACCAATGCCTCCACAGTCAGATTCACGGTTGCCCCCAAGGCGTCCAATGGCAGTTGGGCCGCTGCCGTGCGGTCAAATAATATGGATGCCCTGGCGTCAAACTCCTCGTCACCTCGCCAGATCACCATCGTCAATGGGATGCGAGGCAACGCGCAGAACTCGATTGAGGCATCTCCGAATTCACAGCGTTTGGCGCCAAACTGCTCCGATGCCCTTATCAGGCCTTGCGGGTCGTCTCCAAAGGCTTTTGCCAGTTTTCCGGTAGGCAGGCCGTGCAGGCCCCTGAAGAAGAATTGCCCGCCCGGGAGTGATTCGGCCTTGACGAGCTTCTCGGCAAGCGGAATATCCTTTGCATTTATCAAATAGGCCAGAACACAGAGCTGTTCGAGAAATGAGGCGCCGGCGCCCGATGAATTGGCCGGAAGCGCAGTTATATCCTTGTCAGCCAAATTGACCGCGTACTGCGTATTGAGCATCGCAAGAACGTACCTGTCCGGGTCCGTCCCATACCGACACTTGGCCCTCTTTGCCGTTTCTTGCCGGTCAAGCTTCTCAAGCTGCCCCCAAAGACCTTCATGAGCCATATCGTTTCATATCCTCTACTTCCGTTTCCCATCACTGAACGGATGCTCAGCACTCAATCATCAATAATCAATTATCAGTGTCCTCGGCCGAGGAGCATATCGTGCGCGTGAGGCAGAACATCTAAAATCGCCTCCAGAGATTCTTTAACTGCTTTCGGGCTGCCGGGCAGATTGATTATGAGCGTATTTCCACGGGTTCCCGCCGCCGCTCGCGAAAGCATCGCTTTTCTGGTCTTTTTCAACCCCTCTGATCGCATTGCCTCGACCAGTCCGGGAACCATCCTCTCACATACCGCTGCCGTCGCCTCAGGCGTAACGTCCCGAGGTCCAAGTCCGGTGCCCCCGGCGGTGAAGACAATATCGGCTTTGACCTTCTCGGCAAGGCGAATAAGCTCTTTTTTGATGTCTTCGTGCTCATCGGCCACGATTCGGTACTCACAGACGTCGAATTCATCGCCTGCCAGCAAGCCGCGGATGGTTTCTCCGCTCAGGTCTTTTCGCTTGCGCCCGGCGCAACTGTCGCTAATCGTCAATATAGCTGCTTTAATCATCCTGATTTACCACCTCTATCGTATCGCCTGGCGTGATTCGGCCTGGCTTGGTTACTCTTGCGAAGATGCCTTCTCGCGGCATAACACAATCTCCGACCTGCTGAAAAATTTCGCACCTGCTGTGGCACTTTTTCCCAAACTGCGTAACTTCGAGCTCCGCCACAGAGCCAAGCCTGAGTTTGCTGCCAATGGTCAAAGTTTGCAGGTCAATTCCCTCTGTCGTGATGTTTTCCGCGAAATCTCCCGGCCCGACGTCCGCTCCTTTTGCCCTCATCGTGGCGATAGACTCTTGAGCGAGCAGACTGACCTGCCTGTGCCAATCGCCTGCGTGCGCATCGCCGGCGATCCCAAAGCCGGCCTTCAACCGGGCTGCCGCCACATTACGCTTGCGCGTGCCTCGCTCTTTGGAGATTGATATCGCCCTAATCCTGGGGACCGCAAACGCCCTATTCTGCGTTTGGGAGCCCCTGCCTTTTGTAGTCTCCACTTTTGCCACCGGTTTTCTCTAACAGTTTTATCTCGCTTATCACCATATCTTTGCCTTTGTACTTGAGCATATCGTAAATAGTAAGACATGCTGCGGTCGCCCCGGTCAAAGCTTCCATCTCCACGCCGGTCTTGCCCGACGACTTGACCTTGACCTTCACAGAAACGGATTTGCTGCCTTCATCCGGCACGAAATCGACTTCAACCGCCTCGATCCCAATCGGATGGCACATCGGAATTATCGAAGGCGTTGCCTTTACAGCGTTTATCGCAGCTATTTTCGCCGTCTCGAGCACGTTACCTTTCGGACATTGCCCCGCTTCCAATACCTCAAACGGCTCTGCACCGAGAACTACATACCCACTTGCGACAGCCGTTCGTACCGTAACATTCTTGCCGCTTATATCCACCATCCCTTTTATATTCTGCATCTTCTTTCAGCCTCCAATCTGGCTCATAGACCTGTTTCGGCACGAGATGCCGCTCTTGGGCTTTTTCGCAACGGCTTTGAGTATAGAGCCCCTGATGTCCTCAAAGTCCACCCGTATCTCATTATCCGAAAAAAGACAGGGCTTGAGGAAACCGTCCGCAGTCAGCCTCAGCCTGTTGCACCGGCTGCACTTGGGCGGACGTTCCGTCTGGAAGCGCCCGCTCAAATCGGCCCGGTCATAAAGTGAAAACTGCATGATCTTTTGAAGCTGCAGACCTCTTTCGGCGCAAAAGGCCTCCATTTTCTCAATGTCCTTCTCCGTCGTCTCATCGAGAATAACCATATTTATCTTTATCGGCGTAAGCCTGGCTTGGGCAGCTGCATCTACACCTGCAAGGACCCCGCGCAAATCCCCGCCGCGAGTGATTCGCCGGTATCTCTCCGCATCGAGTGAATCTATCGAGATGTTCACCCTCTCTAAGCCGCTTCGCTTCAGCTCAGCCGCCTTCGCCGCGAGCAAAGAGCCATTCGTAGTCATACACACCTCATCGATAGCGTCGATACCCGCAAGCCTCGCCACTAACTTCTCGATGTCTTTTCGCACTAACGGCTCGCCGCCGGTCAGCCGCACCTTTGTTATGCCCATTTTCGCAGCGACTTTGGTAAATGACTCGATCTGCTCGTAAGAAAGTATATCGCTGTGGTGCTTGTACACAAAACGCGCTTCCGGCATACAATACACGCAGCGGTGATTGCACCGGTCCGTAACGGATATTCGCAGGTAATCTATTTTCCGATTAAATCTGTCTAACAGCAACGATAGTTCCCCCTTTGATTTCTGCCACGCCGGCCGGTACGCAAAGCAAACCATCGGCCTTGCACAACGCGTTAATATGCGCAGAGCCGTGATATTCTATATTTGTGACTCTGTCTTCGCCCGTAAAGACTACCGGCAGCCACGACTCTCTCTCTGTCTCTTTTCTTGCGATGGTCCTTTCCAATTGCCTGCGAGAAACGGCAGGTTTGAAATCGTGCCCCATCATTTTGAACAGGAAAGGCTTGACCAGCAGCTCAAACATAACAAAGGTCGATACCGGATTGCCCGGCACGCCGAAGCAAAAACCCTCGTCCGATACGCCGAAAACCATAGGCTTGCCCGGCTTGACCGCAACCTTCTCAAAAAGCAGCTCTACGCCGTTTTTCTTGAGAATCTCCCGAACCAAATCGTATTCACCCATCGAGACACCGCCCGACAGAATCACAACATCGTTCTCGCTCATCGCCCACTTGAGTTTTGCCTCCAGGGCGTCTTGCGTATCGGCGGCGATACCGTAATTTGTCGCGATCGCGCCTGTGTTCGCCGCCTGAGCGCTCAACTGAAAAGCGTTGCTGTTCCTGATTTGTCCGGCAGCCGGTTTCTTGTCGGGTTCCACTATTTCGTTTCCGGTTGCTATGATGCCCACCTTCGGCCGCACCGAAACCAGCGGCTCCACACAGCCGACAGTTGCCAGTACTGCAATATGCTGTGCTTTGATCAGCACGCCTGCCAGGAGAACCAAATCTCCCTTTCGGACGTCTTCGGCCTTCAGGCAGATATTATCCTTCGTGCTGCCGCCGGTAAATCGAATCCTGTTCTCGCCCGCGCTTTGCGTGTATTCGACCATAATCACGCAGTCTGCTCCTTCAGGGACAACCGCGCCGGTCATAATCTTCGCGCACTGATTGGGCCCAACCTCCTTTTTGGGCTGCGACCCGGCAGCGATAGTCTCGATCACTGCAAGCTCATTGCCGAGGTCTGCACGGCGGCACGCGAAACCGTCCATAGCGGACTTGTTGAAAGGCGGCATATCGATATCCGAGGCGACGTTTTCTCGGAGTACTCGGTTCAAAGCACCACCATCGACAATACTCACCCGCTCTGTCCCGAGCCGGCGGGCCGCACCCATCACGCTTTCAAATGCTTGCTCAAAACTAATCACCGTGTTTCTCCCTGAATCCTTCGTATTCCGTCCTCGTATTAAGGTTAATAAACCATTCTGCATCGCCTAATTCAACGTACTCTACCCTGCACAGAGCGAATATGTCACTTATTTTACGCCCGCCCGACGACAGAACTTTGTTCATAGCCTCAAGTGCGCTCCTATGGTACACTGCAAAGAGCGGCTCATACTTCTGGTCGCCCGTGGTTGGAATGACCACCTGTGCGCCGCTTTCAGCAGCTTGACCGAGCATTTCTCCGACTCGGCCGATATCTATATGCGGAATGTCACATGCAACCACGAAGTTCAGCTCGTTCCTCGATGCCTCCAGGGCCGAGGCCATTCCCATCAAAGGTCCCTGTCCTGCAATCCTATCCGGGACAACCTCAAGTGCCAGGAACGCCAGCTTCTCTTGTTCATTGGCACTTATAAGTATCTGATCGAAGTGTCCGCGAAGCTGCTCGTAGATATTCTCTATTATGGGCCGCCCATTCACCGGCAGCAGACTTTTGTCGGTACCCATTCGGCCGCTCCCTCCGCCGGCCATGATTATAGCCGTTGCCTTTATCGGCCTTGTTGGACCCTCGCAGATACCTTTGGGGTCCTGTCGCATTCTCCACCTGCCGCCAATGAGCTTTATTGCGTCGAGGTCAAGATCAAAGCCTCTGCCATCGGAAACCACAATTCTATCCGCATATTCTCTTACCTGTCGTGCCGAACTCTTCCAGGTCTTCACATCCCGGCCCCCAAGCATAAGAAACAGCCCCGGCTCTACCGCTTGACGCAGCGAGTTCGATTCGCAAACCGAGACCGCATCAGGGCCTATCACATCCAGCAGGGCGGTGGCGCCTTGGGCTAAATGATCTCTTAGGACCTGAAGCCAAAAAACCCGGTTGGCCCCTGATGCCAGAAGTTTTGACGTATCCTTCCCGGAACCGCTGTCTGTCTCCTCGGTAAGGTGGAATACACCGTCCAGTGAAGAGCACACCCCGCAGCCCTGGCCGCCACGCGGGCACTGTCCGTTCGTATCTTGCACCGTAGTAACCTTTACCCCGATGATGTCGATGTTTTTGCCGAACTTCTTTAGAATCGCGCAGGCCAGCTCCGTCTTGCCCACATTCGCTCCGGAAGAGCCGATCATTAGCATATTGTCGAGTTTTATCATGCTATTGCTCAATGTACTTGGCGGCGGAGGCCTTGAAGCTGGCCGAGACCTTCTTCCCACAATGCAGACCGAGCGACTTAACAGATTCGGAGGTTACCATGGCTGCCAGCTCCATGGGCTTGTCGCGGCCGATGTCGATAATAACTTCCATGCCGGGGCCGGCCGGGATGATGTCAAGTATGGTTCCTTCGAAGTTGTTGCGGGCACTTGTGTGAGCCTGTCGGGTCGCGGCGTCTTGACCGGAAAAAACACCGTTGGAAATTGTAACATCTTCACTTCGGATGCAAACGAAACCGCTTCCGGGTGCTCCGTCGGTCAGGACAGAGAAATCAAGACCATCGGTCCTAAAGTGTTTTGTTTTACCCTGTCCGCTGTCGGGGTCTCGCAAATTTCCCTTGAAGAAGTTCTTGATTCCCACGAATTGAGCGACGAACTCGGATTTGGGGCGCTGAAAAATATGATGCACTGTGCCGCTCTGCACAATTGTACCGTGCTCCATTACGGCCACATGAGTTGCCAAGGCAACGGCCTCAGTGTAGTCGTGGGTGACGTGTACTATTGCCTGTCGGCTTCGGCGATGGATCTTTCGCAGCAGGGCGCGCATCTCGAAGCGGGCCTTCGTATCCAAAGACGACAGGGGCTCGTCAAGCAGCAGGCATCGTGGCTCGCCGGCCAGCGCCCGAGCGAGAGAGACACGCTGTATCTCACCGCCGGAAAGCGCTGTTGGGCTGCGCTTGAGTAGATGTGCAACTCCCACATCCTCGGCCAATTCGGTAACACGTTGTCGGATTGCAGAAGCTTTGAGCTTTTTGCAGCGCAATGGATAAGCGATATTCGCATAGACACTTATATGCGGGAATAATGCACCGTCTTGAAAGACCAAGCCGATCCTGCGACGTTGTATCTTCTCGTTGGTAATATCTTTGCCGTCGAGCAGAAGACGCCCGGAGTCAGGCTGAACGAGGCCGGCTACTGTCTCCAGCAGTATGCTTTTGCCCACCCCGGAAGCGCCAAGCAGGACGAGATACGAGCCCGGACGAACCTCGAGCGAGATGTCCTTCAACTTCAGCGCGCCTACTGTCTTGGATATCCGCTCAACGCTGAGCATGCTGTTTCTCCCTGGCAAGGAATCTGAAGGCGACAAAAAACAACAGACAAACGGCAATGAAGATCACCGCTACGGGCCGGGCGTACTCAAGGCCAAACTCTCCGAAGCGCTTATAGATCAATATGGGTGTTACCATCGGATGGTAGGCGATAATTAGCACAGCGCCGAACTCACTCATTCCCCTGGCCCACATCAGGATAAGACCGGACAAGATCGGGCGCCACGCCAAGGGAAGCGAGACCGTGAAAAAGACCCGCGACGGGCTTGCTCCGAGGTTCAGGGCGGCCTTCTCAAGACGAACGGGCACGGCAAGAAAGCCGTCGCGCGCGGCATTGATCAGAAAGGGAAGACTGACGAAAGCCATAGCCAGAGCTATGCCTGCGCCCGTTCCGACAAAGCTGAGGCCGATTTGCCCTGCCGCCTTTCCAAGAAATCCGGTTCGAGAAACGACGCCGAACAAAGCTATACCGGCGGCCGAATGCGGTATGACAATCGGAAGGTCAATTATGCCCGTGACCAGGCCTTTGAGGGGAAAGTCTTTTCTGGCCAGCAGATATGCAAAGGGTACGGCTGCGAAGGCGAAGACAAGCGTGGCAGCCATCGACGTTGATAATGTCAGCCAGATGCTGTTTTGGACCTCAGCATCCTGGAGTGTCTCAGTAAACTCGGGGCGCGAGCAGTCGATACACATGCTTGCCAGGGGCGCTACGATGAACAGCAGCACAAGGCCGCCGAGCGCACAGAAGACAAGTGAAAGAGGGTCGGTTTTCATTTTCGTTGGTCCATTCATTTGCCGGCCTTCTGTTTATAAGGACGTGCAAAAGTTTTTAGAGACATCGGGATCTTCTCGTAAGTCTTGGTGCGCGACGGGACCACAGAGGCCTGCCCGTTCTTAGCAAGTATTTTGCCGCCTTTGTCGGGCGAAAGCAGGAACTTCAAAAAGAGTTCTGCCAGTTCGGGATCGGGTGCGTTGTTAGGTATAGTAACACCGTAGATGATCGGCTCGCCTCTCTTCGTGATGAAAGTTCCGGGCTTACTGCCGGTCAGCCGAATCGAGGCGGTTCTGTAGAACTCGGCGTGACTTTCGCTCTTGAGGTTGATCTTGTCCGGCAGGGTTACGTATTTGAGCTTGTGCTGTTCGGCTACGGAGCGGTAAATAAAGATGCAGTCAAGCTCGCCCACTTCCAGCAGCGCCAGCAGGTCAACTTCCTTCGGGCGGATGTAGCGGCGGTCCTTGGCCAAGACTCTGGCAGCCAGCCCCGGTTTGTTGTAGAACCTCTCGGCGAGTTTGGCTACAAGGACCGAGCGATATCCACAGGGGTCGGCATTGGGGTCGGACCTGCCGAAAGCCACGTTTTTTCGCATCAATACGTCGGGCCAGTTGTCTTTGTCGATTTGGCCGGCCAAGTGCGAATCATCGCGAAAGGCAATCACCATTTCATTGCTTGCGAACTTGATTAGCCAGTCGGCGTGCCGGCGTGGCGCCGTGTTGATCAACAGCGTCTCGATAACAGTGTAGTCCGCGCAGGCCAGGACATCACAGGCTTTGCTCAGGGCCGTGATTTTGCGGGCACATATTCTGCTGCCGGCTGCTTCGCGGACAATGTTAACGTTCGGATAGAGTTTGTTGAACTCCTTGCTTACCTGTTGAAAAGGCACGGCAAGGCTGCCTGCGTGGAAAATAATCAGCTTGGACTTGGCGCCCCTTGGCCTGGCGGTTGCGCGTGCAGAGCCCGAAACCACAAGCGCGCAGATCAGCATGGCTTTTAGCATTCTGCTCATTTGACCAGCCCCTTAAAGTGCCTCTTGAACGCCTTGTCCACAGCTTTCTCGATGTCGCTGCGGAACGTGCCGTAGGCGCCGAGCCACTTCTTGCCTTCGCCGGTGAGAGCCGTTTGACCGCCCATCCTGCCCCCTCGCTTCTTTTCCACAAGAGCGACACCCATAGCAGCCTGCGCCTTATTCAGGTCGCCCCACGCCTTGCGGTAGCTTATGCGCAGTAATTCGCTGGCTGCACGCAGCGACCCTTCGCTCTCGATGGCCCTGAGCAGCCGCCATTTGCCGTCACCGA
>JAGMDR010000093.1 GCA_023128595.1 Planctomycetota bacterium
TCAGCCTCCAAAAAAGTTATATTATCTGGGATTTCCCATATAACATTGTATATCTTAGCTCAGCTACGTAGCTGAGTCTCTTTTAGAATATCAAATCTGTCTCGAAAACTCAACCTGTATCGACATCGGCAAAACCAGTTCCAGACGGGACATATTCTTGCCCATCACCCAGCCTCCCCCATGCCACAAGAATCGACCGTTTCATTTCCATCTCCTCCAAAGCACAATAGCCGATCCGTGGACAAGAACCGTGGTGTTCCTCCCTGAATACATAAATTCTACACCTGCAGCGGCCAAGATGTCAAGAGTTCTTTTGCCAGGGTGTGAAATTTTTTTCTGGCGCTCTGTAAGTCCCTTTCTATACTAATGTTATGAGTCGCTGTTTTGGGTGACTATTTTTTTTTCTTCGAAAGGGAAATAGGATTATGTGGAAGGATGTAAAAATCACAACAGAGCAACTGAGAAAAGCGATGGATGCAGAGTACCAGAAACTGATTTCACACCCTATTGATTATTTTTCAAAACTGATTTAACCCGCGTTAATTGAACTTACATTCTCCGCTTCATGGCACCCTAATCGATTGCGGAGCTATGCCTGCCTGCGTTTTGATCGTTGGGAATCACGCCGGCTGCTCGAAAAACTTCCTCATAACCGCCGCCGTGTGCATCGCAACGAGCATCAAATAGTCAAGGTCGCTCAGGCTGTAGTGCTTCGCCTTCATAGCGTTGTCCGCGTACAACACCCCGAAGCAGCCGGTGGGCCGCATAACGGTCGCTATCATCGCAGAGCGTATCGCCTCTTCCTCTTCTATTTGAGCCGAGACGCGCGGCATCACGAGAAACTGCCCCTTTTCAACCGCCTGCGTAACTTTTTCCCTGAGCGGAATCTGATTCAAATCTACCGCCGAGCCGTCTTTCTTCTTTCCGGCGTGACAGATCATCGGTCCGCCCGGCTGAGTCCTCAACGCGCACCAAACGTGAAGCGCGCCGAACTGCTCCAATGTAATATCCAGCAGGGTCAGCAGCAGCTCGTCAAGACTGGCCGCTTCGCAGATTCTCTCGGCCGCCTGCGAAAAATCCAGCAGCCTCTTCGCCGCCAGTCTCATAGCGGGGGCGTGTCCTTCGTCCGGCCTTCTTACCACCGTCTCGTGAGGCGGTGTTGCCAGCGCAGCTTCCAGATGGAGTGTGTCTTCCGTCTTGATTGCCGCATCGGCAGCGGAATCCTCTTCGAGACTGATTTCAATGACAAAATCACTTATACGAAGGCGGTCGCCGTGCTTGATTTCAGTCTTGTGAACCGGCTGGTCGTTTAGAAAAGTCTTGCTCGCCGAGTCCAGGTCCTCAATGAGCCACTTCGCGTCATCGGTGCTGTGGATTACCGCGTGCTGCCTCGAGACCGCTCTATCGGCTAAAAAAATCTGGCTGTTCGCCCCGCGACCGATTGAAACAGGCCCATTAGCGAATTGAAATTCCTTGGCCGTACCGTCCTTTTGCCTTAGAACCAAACGCATCACTCTGTCTCCGAAATTCTAAGTGAAAATCGTGTGTTTATTATCCACAGTCTGCCACGATTTGTCAAGCGAGTTGTTTTCAAATGCCGGTTGTAGCCTTGAAAACGCCGAAAATGGCAAAAAATAAGTCATATTCACGCCTTTAGAACACACAGATTAAACTTGCTTTCGCCGCTTGCCGATTCGATGTCGATAGTAGTCAAGAATAACAGCCGCCACGATAACACACCCTGTAATGATGCGTTTGGTCGATTCGGCCGCACCCATCTGGGCCAGACCCACATCCAGAACCTTGATTATCAGCACGCCGAAAAACGTGCTTACCACCGACCCGCGTCCGCCCATAAGACTCGTGCCCCCGATAACCACCGCAGCAATCGCCTGAAGCTCCAGACCGGATCCCGCATTGGGATCCGCGGCCGACATCCGCGCAGTATGTATCACCGCCGCGGCCGATGTCAGGACCCCGCACAGAATGAAAACCGCTAATTTCAGCGGACGCGGATCGATCCCCGAAAGACGAACGGCCTCCTCGTTGGTCCCGATCGCTATCAGATAGCGCCCGAAAACAGTCCGCGACAATACGAACTGCCCGACGACGACAATGAAAACCGCAATGATGAACGGAACGGAGAACCCCAGAATCCGCGCATCCGTGATCACCTCCACCGCCCCGCCGATATATATGGTCCGCGATTGCGTTACATGATATGCCGCACCCCGCGCGATCTCCAGCATCCCCAACGTAACGATGAAGGACGGGAGCTTCCAGCTTATGATTATCAGCCCGTTGGCCAGGCCGCACAATACCCCAACCCCAATACACGCAGCCATTGCCGCCGGGAGCGAAAAATCGAATTTGACCAGACAGATGCCGAGCACCGCACCGGCCAAAGCCATTACCGAACCCACCGACAAATCTATCCCCGCGATTATCAGCACGAACGTCATCCCCACAGCCACGATTGTCGTATCCGGAATCTGGTTGGCAATAATCCTGAAAGTCGCCGGCGTAAAGAAATGGTCGGCAGATATTCCGAATATCACTAACAGCAAGGCCAGTGCAGCCGCCATTCCGAGATAATCCGTAACAAAAGCAGGCAGCTTTGTCTTTTCTTTATTCGTTACTGTTTGCATAAACTTCTCTTACTCTATGTTCAACCGGTGACATACCCGCTGAACGCCGCGGCCATTATCTTCTCTTCGCTCCACTGCTCCGGCGCGAATGTCGCCGCCACCGTCCCGCCCGAGAATACCATAATCCGGTCGCAGACGGCCATAAGCTCCTTCAGATCCGACGAAACAAAGATGATGGCCTTGTCTTTGGCCGCCAAATCCCCGAGCATCCGGTATATCTCGAACTTTGCCCCGACGTCGATGCCCCGCGTCGGCTCATCGAAAATGAGGACGTCCGAATCTCTGTAGAGCCATTTAGCTATGACCACCTTCTGCTGGTTGCCTCCGCTCAACTGTCCGACCGTTTGCTCGGCGGACGAACAGCGGACTCCCAGTGCCGAGATATATCGGCCGGCCACCGAACGCTCCTTGGATATGTTCACCCAGCCCAGACGGCTGATATCCCGCAATCGGGTCAGCGAGATATTAGCACGCACAGTAAGACTTGGCAAAAGTCCCTGCTCTTTGCGATCTTCGGTAAGAAACGCTATGCCGTTGCGTACCGCGTCGCGCGGAGAGCGGATTTCGACCGGTTTGTCTGACCCCCGCAGGTATATTTCGCCGCCGTCGCGCCGGTCCGCTCCGAATACCGCGCGCATCGTCTCGGTCCGGCCGGACCCCATCAGCCCCGCAACCCCGAGAATCTCCCCGCGACGAACCTCGAAACCGACGTCCCTGACCTTCGGCGCCAGATTAAGCCCGACCACACGAATGGCCAGTTGCCCCGCCGAGGCGCCGCGTCGATGCTCGGCGTGCTCCAGATCGCGGCCCACCATCAGTCGGATTATCTCCTGCGTGTCCAAGTTACTGGCTTGTTCGGTCGCAACGACTTTGCCGTCTCTCAAAACCGTCACGCGGTCGGCTATCCGGATGACCTCTTCGATACGGTGCGAAATATAAATGATGCCGACCCCCTCGGCCTTGAGCTTCTCAATCTGCTCAAAGAGAAGCTCTATCTCCGTATCGGTAAGCGACGCGGTCGGCTCGTCCAGCACCAGGACCCGGCAGCGCCGTGACAGCCCCGCTGCTATCTCCACCATCTGCTGCTGCCCGACACCCAGAGACTTCACCGGCACAGACGGATCAACGTTTCCAAGACCCACCCTGGCCATAAGCTCTCTTGCTGCCCGGTTTAGCCTGTCGTAGGCGACAATCCCAAACCTGCTGGGCAGCTTCTCAATGAAGATATTCTCCGCAACGCTCAGGTTCGAGATCAAGTGCAGCTCCTGCATCACCATCCGAATCCCGCGGGCCTCGGCCTCGGCCCTGCCTGCCGGCCTGTACGGCTGCCCATCAAGCAGCATGCGCCCCGAATCAGGTCTTTCAACCCCCGCTGCAATCTGCGCCAGCGTGCTCTTGCCGGCGCCGTTCTCGCCCACCAGAGCGTGCACCTCGCCGGCCCCAAGCTCAAAATCCACCCTATAAAGCGCCTGCACCCCCGGAAACGACTTGTCTATACCGGAAGACCTAAACAGTACAACCTCTTGACACGGACTCATTTGAGCGTCTCCGCCGTGATAAGATCAACAGGTGTTTCCCTGTCGGCGGGGCTTGTCTTGTTCGCAAGCATCTCGAGCGCGTACTCGATCCCGTACAATGCCAGCTTGTCCGCGTGCTGGTCCACCGTGCACAGAATCTTGCCCTCGGCAAGCAGCCTTTGCACCGCTTTTATGTTGTCGAAGCCGATCACCAGAACATCATCCAGCCTCTCGGCCGCCTTAAGCGCCGCAACCGCACCAAGGGCCATGCTGTCGTTTGAACAAAGAACCGCCCTGAGGTCCGCGTATTCCGTCGCAAGGGCCGAGACAATCGGCTCGGCCTTTTGCATCTCCCAATACGCCGATTGCGAGCTAACGATATTCATCCCCGCGGCATTCATTGCATCTTCGAAACCGGCCTTGCGCTGAATCCCATTGAATGCATTCGGAATTCCTTCGAGGATTGCCACCTTATCTCCCCGCTTTAGTTTCTTCGCCAGGTACTCAGCGGCAAGTCGCGCCCCTTTGCGATTGTCCGGCCCGACAAAAGGAATCTTGAT
>JAGMDR010000094.1 GCA_023128595.1 Planctomycetota bacterium
ACTCCCGCATCCATCGCCCGTTTGCAAACCGCCACTAAGGCCTTCGAATCGGCGGGGGCAATCACTATGGCGTCCGCTCCGGCAGCCATCAGCTCAACCAGCTCGATTTGTTTGGCCACATCCTCCTCATTCTTGATACCTAACGTTGTCAGGTCGTACTCATCGGCGTGCTCTTCGTGGTGGGCGATTGCGCCGTCCTCCATCGTCTTGAAGAACTCGTTGGCCAGAGATTTCATTATAAGGGCGATCTTCGGCTTACCTGCCTTGCGCTGCTTGCAGCCGACGGCTCCGACGACAAGGACCGCCAAAGACAACACCAGAACACCTGCGACTAACCTGTTAAACTTTCCCATCGCTTTCTCCTTGAGTGCATAGTCTCACAAAAGCTGCCACCGCCTGCCTCGACGGCATAGAAGATTGTGCCCCCATTTTCGTAACCGATAGCGCCGCCACATAATTGGCAAAGACAGCAGCATCGAAAAGCCCCTGCCTGCGGGCCAGTCCGACCGCCAGCGACCCCGCAAAGGCGTCTCCCGCCGCCGTCGCGTCAACGGCATCGGCTTCTACGGCTCGAACAAATTCCATTCGGCCACCATCGGCCAGCAGAAATCCCTTGGCCCCCATAGTCAGGACAACCGCTTTGACACCGCGTTCCAGCAAGCTCTCGCACGCCGTACGCGCCGAATCCTCATCCGTCACTTCCGTTCCGGTAAGAATCCGGGCCTCTGTCTCGTTGGGTGTCAGCACGTCTATCACCCCAAGAAGCTCCGAGCCAAGCTCCTGCGCCGGCGCCGGGTCCAGAATAACCGGGACATTGCAGTCGTGCGCCAGGTGTGCCGCAAATTCAACCGTCTCCAATGGCACCTCGAGCTGCGCAACCAGCGCCCCGGCTGAGGCGATAGCCGGCCGGGCCGCTTCAACATCCTCCGGTGATAACTGCTGATTCGCTCCGGGAGCCACCACAATCACGTTATTACCCCCCTGGTCAACCGTGATCAGAGCCACGCCCGACGGAGCTTCGCTGGTTTGAACAACGTATTCTGTGTTAACTCCCACTTTCTTAAAGTTGTTAAGAGATTCTTGCCCGAATACATCATCCCCCAATTTGGCCACAAGGTACACCTCGGCTCCAAGTTTCGCAGCCGCCACCGCCTGGTTGGCGCCTTTGCCTCCGGGGGTCATTATGAAGTGTTCGCCGAGAATAGTCTCCCCTGCGGCCGGTATCCTCGGCGCCTTCACCACCAAATCCATATTGGAGCTGCCGACTACGACAATTGTGGGTTTGTCCTGTTTGATATCCGGTCCTCGCTGTGAATGTGTCTGATTGGCTTGCGCCTGTGCAGGCCGCTACTTCGTCAGCCGTTTGACTAAGAAGTCTTCGAACGCACCGAGGTCCTTCCACTCGGTCGCGCAGTTAATCAACTTGCCGCCTTCATCGATTCTTGTGTATCCGTCGTCCGTAACCTTAATCTTGAGCTTCTCCATCTTAACCAGCTTGGTTGACATACCCAGATAAATGCCCACCGTATCGAAAAGGGTCGTGCTGCTCGAATTGACCTTTTGATTGACCCTCCCGGCAAGTTCCGCCTCGCTCAGGTCCTTGTTCTTATTCGCTATAGGCTGGGTGTACCACGCACGATAGTTCTCCATCAGTGCCCGCGTCAGGGGGCTGTTTCTCTTTAGCACCTTCTGATACTTCTCGCCCTTTAGGTGCACTATGCCGCACGTATCCAGCGGTGTTATTGTCATATCCCACGGCGCCGTAAAGACCTTCTGCGCCTCTTTCGCAAAGGCCCTGACGTTATACTCGGCACTCGGCTTCGCGCCGCCCCCGTACCCGCGCCGAATACTGCCGTGCATTCCGACGAATTCCGCCTTCTTCGCTATCCGAGGCTCGCGCTCGAGCGCCGCAGCTACGTTGGGCAAGGGACCCACGGCTATCACCTTTATTGGCCCGCGCGACTTCATAATGGTGTCGGTCATCGCCTTGATGCCGTCCTCGTAAATCCTTCCCGGATACGATGACAGTTTGTAATCTTTTGCCCACGCATCCTGCCTGTGGCTGCGCTTGTGCTGCCGCACCCCTATGCCGATAGGTATGTCCGTTCGCCCGACCGTCTCCAGAAACTTCGCCACGGTCTTTGCCTTTGATGCAGTGTTGCCCACGGCAGTCGTAATCAGCTTGACGTCAAATTCGGGCGATTGAACAAGTAGCGTCAGCGCCCACGTATCGTCAATATCGTCGCAGATATCCGTATCGAAGATGACGGCTATCTTCTTGCGCCCTGGCGACGAATCGGACGCCCGGCAAACCAGTGCCCCAACCAGCAGCGCCAAAATACCCAAAACACAGATCAAAATGGGCTTCACCGGCAAAACAAACCCACAGAATTGTGCCCCGACTCGAACCTTTGTCTCATTCATGTTTGCAGCCTCCAGATTTCAAAACCTCGGATTATCGAATTCTTCACAAGTATAATGTAATGCCCCGTTTCCGCAAAGCAAGTGCATTTTTCCGACAATCGCACCGGCGACTTGATTTCCACGAGCAATAGTTAATACTTGCCGGAATTTCTGCCGATAAAGCAATATGATGTACATAATACCCGCAATCGACCTGCGCGACGAAAAATGTGTTAGGCTCATCCAGGGCGACTATCACCGCCAGATAAACTACGAGGATGACCCTGTGAAGCAGGCCCGCCAATTCAGCGAAGCCGGCGCCCAATGGCTCCACATAATAGACCTGGATGGCGCCAAGCTCGGCAAGCCGGTCAACACCGATGCGATCTCGGCGATAGCCGCTCTCGGATTGTTCAAAATCGAAGTCGGCGGCGGACTGCGCGACGAAGCCTCCATAAAGCAGTTGTTCGATATAGGCGTCGAAAGGGTGATAGTCGGCAC
>JAGMDR010000095.1 GCA_023128595.1 Planctomycetota bacterium
GTACTCGGCCTCGACGCCCGCGGCTCGACGGTCGCCACTCACGGCTGGACGCAGGACAGCTACCAGGGACTCCTCGAATTCGCCGCCGAAGCGGCAAAATTGCCCCTCGCAGCGATAATATATACCGACATCACAAAAGACGGTATGATGGCAGGACCCAACTTCGAGAGAACAAAGGCCCTAATCGAGGCCGTCGATACCCCCGTTGTCGCTTCCGGAGGCGTCAGGGAGGTGGCCGACGTCAAGAAGCTCGCCGAGTTAGGCGCTCAGGCCGCGATAATAGGCAGGAGCCTATACGAAGGCACGCTCAATCTCTCAGATGCAATAAACGCAGCAGGCGGGTAGGCTATTGTGTCCTTGAGGGCAGGAGTAATGCTAAGCTCACTTGGCAGACTATCGAGCCGTAATCTCGGTCGGCCAATCCAAGGCTGCATCTTTTTCATCCTGTTCTTTCTCTTTGTCTATCTTTGGATCGACCCGAAGCTCATCTATCACGGACATGGGCAGTCTATAATATATCCGATTTGTACTTCCGAAGTGAGTGCCTTCGAGGACTACCCGGTTTTTCCCGGCAGAGCAACGATGTACATGGCGGCAAGGTTGCCTTATTACTATTATTATTCCTGGGCGGGCGCCCTGATCATCACGGGAATTGCCGGGCTGCTGTGTATAGGTGCGGACAAGTTCATCGCAACTGTAGGTGGCGGTCGGCTGCGATGTCTGCGATTCGTTCCGGCCATCTTTTTACTCGCACAGCACGGTAGATATTACCCATTTTTATTGGCCGAGAATTTGGCCCTGCTGATCGCACTGTTTTTTCTATATTTTTACATTCGTATGCCTTTGCACTCCGCCGGCTCCCGGCTCGTTGTCTTCATAGTCTTTTCTGCCGTAATGTATGCAACGGCCGTCCAGTTGTATCTGGTTTTTGTTCTGATGTGCGTAAGTGTCGAGTTCTTTAACAAGCGGCGTGTTAACGCCGGCCTTTTGTGCCTTTTTTCGGCTCTGCTGATTCCTTATCTTGTAAACACATTTGTTTTCGATTTGAAGGCGTTTGAAGCTTATGGACTTATATTGTCTTTTCCTTCGCAGTTAGATTTGAAGAGCGGAATTCTCGTGTTCAGCTTTTTTTCCTTCTTTCCAATGGTCGGATTCGGCTGTGGCCTCCGGCAGCTATTTGCAGAGAAACGCAAATCCGGCCGGGGCAAATCCACCCGGCGCAAACCTGTGCGGCACAAATCTCTCCGGGGCAAATCCGGCCGGACGCGGAAGTCTTTGGAGTATCGTCACAAGAGCAAACTCATCTGGGCGATGGAGACACTGACCCTGCTTATCGTAACAGCCGGAGCTGTTTGGTTCACGCTCGATAATACCGCCCGTCAAAATCAGCGCATAGACTACTTTGCCCGACATAGAATGTGGGACAAACTGTTGCAACAGGCACGCTTCTTGCGAGACTACGATATGTTCATTTGCCATGACGTCAACAGAGCACTCTATCACACCGGCCGCCTGCTGTACGATATGTTCCTATATCCTCAACACTATTCCGGTTTGTTGCTCACCCCCGGCCGGCATCTTCCTGATTATCTGATGATACAAATGTGGGTAAAGAGCAGTAATACCCTTTTCGAGCTGGGACATATCAACGACGCGGAAAATGCCAGCTACGAGGCATTGTCGAGCCTGGGTTATTATCCGGAGGGCCTGCAGCGGCTGGCACTGATAAATATTATCAAGGGCCAGAGCGACGCCGCTCGCACCTTCCTGCATGCTCTAAGCAAGGATTTCTGGTACAAAGACCTGGCGAAACAGTACCTGCAACGACTCGAGACCGACCCTCTTCTGACTAAGGATGACCAAATTCAACGCATACGCTCTTTTATGCTTGTCGAAGACAGTATCAACAAAACTACACCGTTGGATTTGTTGAAGAAGAACAAAGACAATCATATGGCATTCGAGTACCTGATGGCTTTTTGCCTGCTAACCGGCCAACACGCTACAGTGGCGCACAACGTCGGTTATCTGGACAACTTTGACTATCCCAAGGGACAGATACCCAGGCATTTGGCCGAAGCAATCTTGCTCTACACGGCAATGACCGGTAAGAAGCCGGACCTGCACGGCCGCCGGATAAATGCCGAGACGATTCGCAGGTTCCAACAGTTTATGCAGCATCTTCAACGTCATAAACACGATTTGCAAACCGCTGCAAACATACTGGAGAGAGAATTCTATGACACTTACTACTATTTCTATTTCTTCTTGTTGGATAGATCGGAATTAAAAGTATGATAAACCGTCCCTTCTACCTATTCACACTAATTGTCTTAGGCGCACTTTTGATTGGTTTATCCTATTACTATTCGTGTAACCGGAAAATTACTGTTGGAGAATATAGTTCCCTCGACCGTCCTGCCAGAGTTCACCCTGACTATACCGATATCGTTATTCCGCCGAACATTGCGCCGTTAAACTTCCTGGTCCGAGAGAAGGGCAAGATGTATTGTGTCAAGATATACTCAGAGCAAGGCGAGAGCATCGAGATTTACAGTCGAAGGCCGCGCATTGAAATTCCGATCGGACGCTGGAGAGAGCTGTTGAGTCTCAACCGTGGACGAAGGCTCTTCTTTGACATTTACGTTAAGGATGACACCAACCGCTGGAGCAAATTCAAGAGCGCTGCCAATACCATCGCAAATGCCAAGATTGACAGATACTTGATATATCGGAAAATCACTATCTGTGTTAAATGGAAGGATATGGGCATCTATCAACGCGACCTGGAGAACTACCACGAATCAATAGTGTTGCACAACAG
>JAGMDR010000096.1 GCA_023128595.1 Planctomycetota bacterium
TGATGCAGATACGCTCTTCAGATTACGGTACTCCTATGCTCACCGCTCAAAACGGCAAGGTCACCGCTGTAAACACTCGAACGAAAGTTACATCCGGGAAAGTCGGCTTTGCCTCGTGGCACCCGAACGGTCAGATAATCGCTTTTTCCATCAATAAGTATCGCATGTTGTATCACTCAACCGCTCAGGAAGTTCGGGACGTTTTTGACAATGCCTCCGATCTGGCTTTGTACCTGGTTGATTCCAAGCAAGTCATCAGTACAGGCAAGATTACAAAGCCGGACCGCATGGAAACATTTCCGGAATGGTCCGGCGACGGGCGATACCTGTATTTCTGTAGCGCACCGCAACTGCCGGCTGAGCAACATAGCCAGGTGCGCTGTGATCTAATGCGAATAAGTTATGATTGTAAAACCAAAGAATGGGGGCCGCTGGAGACTATCCTTCCGGCTCAACAGGTAAATGGAAGCATCACACAGCCGAGGTTTTCGCCCGATGGACGGTTTCTTTTATTTAATGTTTCTCAATACAGCGACTTTCCAATTCACCAGGCCAAAAGCGATTTGTACCTGATGGAGACCGAAACCGGCCGGTACCGCAGACTGTCGATAAGCAGCGATCGTTGTGATACTTGGCATAGTTGGTCAAGCAATAATCGGTGGATTGCTTTTAGTAGCAAAAGACTTGATGGGCGATTCGCCAGACCATTCTTTAGTTATGTTGATCAGACCGGTAAAGTGCACAAGCCGTTTGTGCTGCCACAGAAAGACCCAACCTTCTATGATTCGTTAGTTCGGGTCTATAACATGCCGGAACTCATAAAAAGAACAGTCCCGATAAGAACAAAACAATTAAGCAGCGCTATTTTCGACTATAAGGACGCACCTGCTGTTAGTGCCGTTACCGGCGCGACTCCGGGTCGGCTGCTGCCCGCACCAAAAACCGAAACGGTACCGGGTCGCGAAAGCCCATGGGAAGAACGAGAATAAAACGTTTCATTTCAACAGCAGGTCCTTGTAGTCGGCACAGAATTCTTTCCTCCTGCAGTTCGTGCAGTATTCTCCTCTCCAGATTCTGTCGAAGTGATCCGCTATTCGGCGGACAATTCGCTTCTGGTCGGTAATAATGCCTGCTTCAAAATTCCTTTTCTCGGTGCTCTTGGCCCCCATGCCGGCGCCGGTAAGATTGGCGCTGCCGCTGTAGGCAAATTCGCCGTCGATAATGACGGACTTGAAATGCGTACGCGGGCAAAGGATCCTTTCCATACCCTTTATCAGGTTCGGATACCGGTCAAAGTCTCTTCTAAAAGCAGGGCCGGGCTCTTTTGCGTGCAGCAGCCTTATCTCGACCTGCCTGGCTGCCAAATCAGACAGTATTTCGAGAAACGGAACCATTCTCCCGCCCTTGTCCACGTGCAGGTCCTTGAGATCGGCAGTCCCCAGCCAGAGGAAATTCTTGGTTCTGGGAATTCTATCGCATAGGACCTTTTCGTAAATCTGCCTGTCTGTGATAAATTCGAGCATAAGCGCGCAACCTCAATCTTCCTGGGAAACTGCTCACAGTCAAAATATGATAATGTAAACCATAGTTTTTCAGACCTTGCCACTTCAAACCAATTATACAGAATTTTCACAATGATCACAGCTCTGTTCACAATCCCGGACTATCCACAAATCGCCAAAACAGTTGAGACCAGCCAGCCGAGTGGTTCAAGAAGGGGTTCTGCGCCGGAAAAGAGCCTATGCGTAAATCGGTTGGATATCTCGTGATGGGACTAAGCGCGGCTGCTGCCGCAGCCGTATGCCTAATCACTCTCTCTGGGCTTGAGCCTGCCGCAGAGGATATATTGGCGGCTTATCAGGACCAGACGCAATACGACGGATTGACGATTGCATATCCCCTTAATGACACCCTTTTCCCCCCGGAAATTGTGCCGCCAACGTTTCGCTGAAAAGATGATAATGTCAGGTCCGACAGATGGCTCATCACAATCGAATTCCAGAACGACAAAGGACGCATTAACTTCCTTACTCAGGACCCGCAGTGGACCCCCCAAAGCGACGGTATGGGAGGCCATAAAGAAGCGATCCCTGGAGAAGGCACTCGATATCGCTCGCTCCGCCGGGAACGAACACCTTGCGAGGCAAATCACCGAGCAGATCGAGCTCTGCAAACGAAACAAGCCTCCGAACAGTCCCCCGCATAAAAGCGACGGCAAATAATATCGACTTGCGCGCTGAGCATTTCTTGAAGAACCTCCCGCCGGGAAATCCATCCACACCCCACTAAAATTAACCTTGATTTTTCTCTCGGTGTTCGGTAGGATACTGTCTGTGTATGTGGCCTTTCGTGAGTGATTATGCGTATTTGGCCGGGGAGTGGATGGACCACAAACCCCGTTATAAGCCCCAACGGGGGCAAAATACCGGCCAAGAAACGAAGTATTAAGGAATTTTGAACCAGAGAGGGCAAATGACGGTTAACATAGACACGCGGACTATCGAATCACCGGCGGTCAGTGAAATCTATATATCTGCCACACCTGAGAAAAATGCACCGCCGGCCGAGATGGCCGAGCAAATCTTCTCCGCCATCAGCGACACACTTCGTTCAAAAAAGGCACGTATTCTACAGGAGCGGGTTTTTGCCACTGAAGCGGTGATGGAAATCCTCTCCCGTGCCCGCTCGCAGGCCTATAACGGCCACGACCTCGACGACGGAGTTGCCGCGAGTTTACTCGTCGGCGATGAAGGTGCCATCGGGCCGATTGCCGGCGTCCAGGTCTATGCCCTCAGCGGCGGTGTGGAGACGCAAGCCATTAATCTCGACGGCACCCCTTGTGGCCGAATTCTTCGCAGCCCCGGCCACACGTTCGTTACCCTTTCCAGCGTATCTGCTCCCGGCCCTGCCCAGGCCACCGAACAGGCCAGGGCCTGTTTGGAAAAGGCCGAATGCGCCCTGCGAAAGTTCGGAACCGGTTTCCTTTCCGTCGCGCGGACCTGGATTTGGCTCAAGGACATACTTTCCTGGTACGACGATTTCAATCACGTCAGAACCAAGTTCTTCAGCGAGCGCGGCCTGATCGGAGAGGGGACCCGCCAGTCAATGCCCGCAAGCACCGGTATTGGTCTGGGCCTCGCCGGCGGCTGCCGGTGCGCGCTCGACCTAACCGCAGTCCTCGAACCCGCTGACTCAACTCAGTATTTTCAGGCCGGCGGCAAACAGCAGTGCGCATTAGAGTACGGCTCGGCCTTCTCACGCGCTTCGCGGACAATTACCCCAGCCGGACAAACCGTATTTGTCTCCGGAACCGCCGCCATCGACGCCGCCGGAGTCACGACCAATATCAACGATGCACTCGGTCAGATAAATACGACGATCGAAAATGTCCGGGCAGTCCTCCGTGATATGAACGTCTCCGACGATGACGTTGTGCACGTCGTCGCTTATTGCAAAACCCCCCAAGTCGAACGCGTATTTAACACCATAAAGGGCAACTACCCTTGGCCGTGGGTCACCACAATTTGCGATATATGCCGCCCCGAACTATTGTTCGAGATCGAAGCCACCGCCGTAACCAAACATTAGAATTGAGAATTCATAATCCCAATTCTGTATTCTGAATTCGACATTCTTAATTCTACTCTTTCGCCCCGTGTTTCCTGAGTAGTGCAACGATTTCTGTGTTGTTCTTTTGGGCTACCAAGTCCAAAGCAGTGCGTCCTGCTTTGTCTTTCGCATTCACATCAGCATCTCTGCTCACAAGCAACTCAACTACTTCGTTAGTATTTTCAAGTTTGGCAGCCTTTGCTTAAGCTGCTCCAGACCGGCGTCCGTGATCTTCGTAGATCTCAACAATCTCAAGTATTGCAGACTGGTCATGCCCTTAAGATGCTCCAAACCCTCGTCCGTGACATTTGTAAAGTCGACGATCAAGATTTTCAGAGCGGTCATGTCCTTGAGATACTCCAGGCCTTTGTCCGTAATCGATGGGCCGTCTAAACATAGCCACTTTAATCCGGTTAACCCCTTGATATGCTCCAAGCCCATATCCGTGGTCGCTGTACTAGGCAAGCCCAAGCTTTGCAGGCCGGTCATGCCCTTAAGATGCTCTAATCCTTTGTCAGTGATCTTCGTATCTCTCAATTCCAGGATTTGCAGACCCGTCAAGGCAGTTAGATGCTCCATGCCTGCGTCCGTGATCAGGGTGTCCCACAAGTATAGTGTCTCAAGCCCGGTCAAGCCCTTGAGATGCTCCAAGCCCGCGTCCGTGATCTTCGTATCGACCAAATCCAATCTTTTCAGACCAGTCAAGCCCTTGAGATGCTTTAAGCCTGCATCAGTGATCGACGTGTACGATAACCATAATGTCTCAAGTCCGGTCAAGCCCTTGAGATGCTCCAAGCCCGCGTCTGTGGTGTTCCTACCTAAATACAATCTTTTCAGGCCGGTTAATCCGTTGATATGCTCCAAGCCTGTGCCCGTAAGCGATGTACTACTGGGCAGAGTCAACTCCTCTATCTGGGACATCCCCTTTAGATACTCCAGGCCAAAATCTGTAATCTTCGTATTGGTCAATTCCAAGCCTCGCAGGTTGGTCATGCCCTTTAGATGCTCCAAACCTGCGTCGGTGATCTTCGTAGCTGTCAAGTTCAAGCGTTGCAGACCGGTCATGCCCTTTAGATGCTCCAAACCTGCGTCGGTGATCTTCGTAGCTGTCAAGTTCAAGCGTTGCAGACCGGTCATACCCTTTAGATGCTCCAAACCTGCGTCGGTGATCTTCGTAACTTTCAAGTTCAAGCGTTGCAGACCGGTCATACCCTTGAGATTCTCCAAGCCCGCGTCCGTGATCTTCGTACCGAGCAGGTTCAAGTTTTGCAGACCGGTCATACCCTTGAGAT
>JAGMDR010000097.1 GCA_023128595.1 Planctomycetota bacterium
GCGTCCGTGATCTTACTGTTCATCCGGTTGCTCAGATTCAACGACCGCAGTTTTGCCAAACCGGCCAACTGCTTCAGATCGGAATCAGCCGCATCCAGTCTTAGACCGGGTACCTCGTTCTGACTTATCTCCCGTACCAGTACGTCCCAGTCATTCACCGGGGCCAAGGGCTTTACTCCCCAAAGCCAACATGCAGGGATTTCCAAAGGCGTGGGACTCGGCGTACGCCCGACCTGCTCCCCAACTGTAGAAGAAGTTTCCTCAACCCAGACATCGAACGCGACCTTGGAGTTGAAGGTCCGGGCGGCGAACCGAGTTTGCTCCGATTTGACTTGCTCTATATCGCCGTCAGCTACAGCCCCAACTAAAGTGACAGAACCTTTTTTCGCCCCGTGCTTCTTGAGCAGTTCGACAACTTTCGCACGCTGCTTCTTTCGAGCCAGAGAGAAGGGAGTATCGCCTGCGTCAGTTTTTGCATTCACATCAGCACCGCTTGAAATGAACATTTCCACAATGGTCTTGTTTCCATTCCGGCAGGCGACGTGAAAAGGAGTCCATCCTTCCCAGCCAACACAGTTGCTGTAGCCCTTTGCATTCACATCAGCCCCGTGTGAAAGGAACAACTTCACAAGTTCGATATCGCCTTGATAATCATTGCGATTCGCTGCCCAGTGCAGGAGTGTTTGCCCAGTTTTGTCCTTAAGTCTCACATTCGCTCCCTTGGCGATGAGAAGCTCTGCAATTTCTGTCTCTGCATAGGTCAACGGAAAACGTCCATCCGCAGTCCGAGCATTTACATCAGCACCGTTGTCGATTAAGAAGAGAATAACTTCCTTGTGGCGACCGCAAATTGCACAATGCAACGGTGTAAAACCTCCCGCGTCCTTTAGATCAATCTGGACTCCCTTTCCGATTTGTCCTTTAACCTTGTCCAGTTCTCCAGAGAATGCTGCCTTGTGGATAGTGGGCAACTCTACCCCCTTGTCCACCAGAAAGGTGACCATCTTCGCGTTGTTCTTCCTGATGGTGACGTCCAATATGGGGATACCTACCTGGCGTGCATGTATGTCTGCACCTTTTTCCAGCAATAGCTCAGCCATTTCAGTATGGCTCCTGTTGATTGCCATCCCCAGAGGCGTGTCGTCGTACTTTGTCCTTGTCTCAATCTCAGCACCCTTGGCCAGCAGAAAGTCTGCCACTTCCAGTCTATTGCTGTAAGCCGCCAAGTATAATGGTGTCTGGCCATTGAAATTCTTCTTCTCCAGCTTGGCACCTTTGGCCACCAGCAACTTAACCATGTCCAGACGACCTTTGTGGGCTGCACTGTGCAGGGGGGTTGACTCCCACGCTTGTGAATCCGAACTGACATCTACGCCTTCACTGATCAACAACTTCGCCATGTCCAAATGGCCAGCCCTTGCAGCTGCGTGAAGAGGCGTGAGTTCCTCTGTACTCCTGACATTGACATCTGCGCCTTTACTGATCAGCAGTTTCACTATGTCCAAATGGCCTGCTTTTGCAGCTGTGTGCAGGGGTGTCCGCCCATCCTCATCCTTCGCATCTATATCGGCGCCTTGTGAAATTAGCAATTTGACCTGCTCAATATCGCCGGAAATAACAGCCCCGAGTAAAGAAGAGGAGCCCTTTTTCGCCCCGTGCTTTTGCAGTATTTCGACGATTTGAGTATCGCCTCTTTTCTCAGCCATGTCTAAAGGAGTAACACCTGCAGTGTTATGTACATTTACATCGGCTCCTTTGGTAATAAGCAGTTCGACGATCTCGGTGTGGCCCTGTCGCACGGCCCAAGCTAATGGCGCGATCCCTGGTACGCGGTCTGAGGCGTTGATATCTGCCCCTTTGTCAATTAGAAGCTCCACATTATGGGTCTTGCCTGTTATTACGGCCTGATGGAAAGGTGTGCGGCCAAACGAGCCTGAGGAGGCGTTGATATCTGCTCCTTTGTCAATCAGAAACTCAACAATATCGGCATCTGCCATTGCCGCCAAATGGAGAGGTGTGTAGCGAGTAAAACTTATAGTATTCTCTGCATTGACATCAGCGCCTTTTGAAACGAGCAACTCTGCCAGTCCTCTGCGGTTAGCCGAGGCTGCGCAATGCAAGGGTGTTCGGCCGTCCCTGTTTTTGGCATTGATATCCGCACCTTTGCCAATGAGCAGCCCTGCAACTTCCTTGTTGCCTGAATAACATGCCAAATGCAAAGGCGTATCGCCGGAATTGTTTTTGGCATTCAAATCTGCGTCTTTGGCAATTAGTAATTCTACGAGTTTGTGTGCATCTGTGTGAGCTTGAGCTGCTTGATGGAGAAGACTTTGGCCGCTGCCGTCGTTAGCGCTAATGTCGGCATTATTATCTATAAGGAATTCAGCTACTCCTTCCCGGCCAGCAGAAGCGGCCCAGAACAAAGCTGTCCAGCCAGCTTCATCCTTTGTATCAACTTCGGTTCCCTTCTCAACAAATTCTTTTACACGGGATAAATCACCCATAAACGCGGCCATGTGGAAACTGGAAGTATCGGCACCCTTGCCGATAAAAAGTTCGACCATATCCCTACGTCCATCCAAGGCTGCACGATGTAAGGCAGTCCAGCCTTCCTTGTCTTTCACATCGAATTTAGCCCCCTTATCAACCAGGAGCTTGACGGTATCAATGTCTCCCCACACAATAGGATAATGAAGGGATGTCCAGCCTTCGTCTGTCGTCAAATTGACATCAGCACCTTTACTTACCAGGAGCCGAACTATATCTTTATCGATTTGAACATATACAGCGCCGTGCAAAGCCGTCCATCCATCGTCATCCTGGGCATTCACATCCGCTCCTTTTTCTATGAGCAGCTCTGCAACCTCCTTAGTTAATGCCGATTTGTATATTCCCCACATCAAAGGCGTCATGGCTCTTTCGTTCTTGGCATTGATATCTGCCCCTTCGGCAATGAGCCTCTTGATTAGGTCTATATTTCGATCCGCTACAGCTTTGTGAAGTGACTTGGTCGACTTTGCCTCGTGTTCAGTTGCAGCTTCTGCTTCCGCACGGTCAGTTAGAACAAGTGCGGTCGGGACTGTTATCAGAGCTATCAGTATCACTAATGTTGCCGCTATCAGGCTTGGTCTTCTATAGAATTTCTTTCCCGGGCGCATCATGGTTTTTATCCTTTCCTCAATGTTCTTAACTGGCCCGGCTACAGCTAACGATGGAACCGGCCGGGTGGATTCGTACTCGGAAATCAATATGTTCACAATCGCGCTGCTGTAATCTTTGGCTTTAGCACCCAGGCGGGCGATGGCCATCTCATCGCAGCATTTCTCCCGCTCGGCACGGATTTTTTTGTTCGCCCACCAAACAACGGGATGGAACCAGAATATCGCCTGGGCGATTACCTGCAAAATATTGACCGCGGCATCAAAACGAAGAATATGACTCAACTCGTGACCTAATACACCTCTGCGATGCTGGGCACTATCAACCTTGACGAAATCGGCCGGCAGATAGACACTGCCCCGCAATAGGCCCCATACGAACGGCTGACCCGTCCCGTCAATCAACCACAACTTCGGAAACCGCTTAACAGTCAGACCTGAAAACACGCTCTCAACCTGCCTTTGCAGTTCGGCCGGCAGCGGCCTTCTCTGCCGGCGCAGCCAGAAAACGGTCCGCAGCGCTTTTGCGACGGCAACCAGAACAAACACGCCCACTCCGGCGAGCCAGCCTAAGCCGAGCCACTGCCGGGGCGTCAGCTTCCTCATTTGTCTTACAGCAATCACCTCCGGCACCACAGCCACCGGCGCCGCAGGGACTACAGCAGGCTCAACTGGGTGTGCGGCTACCGGTTCAAACGCCGCCGTAGGTCCCTGCTCCGGCAGAACGGCCACCGGCACAGTAAGCAAAGGCGGTACGAGACATTTGGCAAGGACAATCAGCCAGAGCAGGTAGCGAATATGTGCGCTCTTGTTCTTCAACATCAGCGATACGGCTGCTATTACCCCAACCAACACCGCGATCTGCCAGCTTTGCGTCAGCAGGTAACTCGTGATTTCAGTTAAGTAATTTTCCATTATTGCTGCTCCACGAAAAAGTATTGCCTATTTTTTACTTCTTAAATTTCCAATCGCATTTTCTTTGTTTTCTCTGTACTCTCTGTGTCCTCTGTGGCTATGTCTTACCTATTATTTACTCACGAGTCGTTTCAGCTTTTCGATATCGTCGGCGTCGATTTTGCCGTGCTCAGCCAAGTACTGCATAAGCGGAACAGGGTCGCCGCCGAATAGCTTATCGAGAAAGTCATTGACTGACCTTTTTATGACTTTTTCGCTCTTGACCGCGGCGAAAAAGACGTGGGCCTTGCCCCGGATGCGGTGTTTTAGGTAGCCTTTCTTTTCGAGCCGACGCAGCAGGGTTTGGACCGTGGCGTAAGCTATTTTCCTTTTTGCAGGCAGCTTGTTGCAGACATCTTGTACGGTTGCTTTGTCGAGTTTCCAGACTAACCTTAAGATTTCAGTTTCGGATGGGCTTAATGCCGCCAATTTTCGCCTTGTCATAGCAATTCTCCTTTTACAAATGTACAAATAGAATATCGTACATTTGTACAACTTGTCAACAAAAAAATAAAAAAACTTTTAAAATTTTTCTGTTTCGCCCTTCGCTATCCCAAGCGTGCATAACCGCATTCATCGCCACCTCCCCAGACTCTAACAGACACATCAGAATAGCCATAGTCATTTGACTACTGCATTACCAAAGCAACCCGTTTATATATTCGCCGCTCATAGTCATTTGTAGTAGTCATATGACTATTACAGTAAAGGATTGTAATCTGTAACTAATGTGCTTTTAAGGCTTTATGCCAACGGAGTAACACTCCGCAGGGCCAATTATCGACTCCTCAACACCGCTATCGAAGAAAAACTGCCGGATGCTTGTGCAAAGATGACATTTACTTGCATAAACTTCCGCCCTTCTGTAGCCCAGTTTCTTCACCTTATCCAGCAAACCGCAAGGACCAAGATTGAAAACCGTCTCGACAAACTCGCTCTGCGCCGGCTCGAATTGCCTCCAGATCTCATCAAGCGGCCTTTGGTGCACATTCCCGATAATAATCCCGCTGCACGTGCCGCTAAAGACGTTGCCGAATGGGTCGATATGCACGCCTTTGGCCCCCAGAAAATCTGTCCTGCAATTCATCGAAGCCAACGATTCTATCGGTTCGGAAGCGACCAGCTCAGCTAATTCCCCGCCCGCGCGACCCGTGAACCGGCAGGGATAATCCTTCATCGCCGCAATCAATTTATCCTTGCGTTCCTCGACCGTCAGATTGCTCATTTCCACGGGACTTTCCAAATACTTTCGCCAGCGGACCAGCACCCGCCCGGCACCGAGCATCTCCGTCGCAATCTGCGCCAATCGCCGCGCCGCCTCGGTATCCACGTATTCCTGATGAAACGGGTCCGTGCTGATCTTAAGTCGCCGCATCCCAAGTTCGTCGAGAATCCCTAATCGCTCCCTCACGACCTCTTCATTTGTAGCCCAGAAGCCGTTCGTCTCGACTAAATCAGCTCCGCCGAGTCCCTGCCTCCCTGCCTCCTCGAGTATCTCTTTCAGGCGCTCCCAGTAGAGGAAGGGCTCGCCGCCGGTAATATGCACCTTAGCGGATTCGCCGGCCAGCGCTCTCACCGACCGCCACGCGCTTATCGCGGTATCTACGGGCATCAGACCGTCCTTCTCGGGCCCGCAGTTGTAATAGCAGAACTCGCAAGCGCAGTTGCACTTGTACGTCAGCAGCAATCCCGCCGACCGCCACAGCTTGAACTTCGGCTCATTCCGCGCCATCCGGCTGTTGTAAATATTCTCAGACAGCTCGCTCATAGTTCTCGGTCTTGGCTTCATGAGTCGGCCTCGGCTCCGCCCGCCTGCCCGGACGATAAGGCCTTTTTTAGATGAATTTGAATCACAAGAATATCCGCAGGCGTTATGCCGCTTATTCGAGAGGCCTGCCCAAGCGTGCCGGGCCTAAAGGCAGACAGCTTCTCTTTCGCCTCGGCCCGCAAATGCGAAATGCCCTCATAATCCAGCTCTGTGGGAATCTTCCTGTTCTCCAGGCTTTGCAGACTCGCTGCCAACCGCTCCTGTTTCGCCAAGTAACCCTCATACTTCGCATCAATAGCCGCCGCCTCGAGCACATCTTCGGTAAAATTCATATTCTTGACATCAGGATTTTCACCTAACATCTTCGCAAGAGTATTGCCCGGTCGGCGAAGCTGTTCCCACAAACTCGTCCCATTCGAGCGCGTGTTGTTCAGATAGCTCTTGAGCTTAGCAACGTCCGCAACCTTCTTTTGAAACTTCACCCATCGCTTCTCGTCGACAAGCCCGGCCGACTTGCCGATTTGCGTCAGTCTTCGATCCGCATTGTCCGCCCTTAACGCCAGCCGATACTCCGCGCGCGACGTGAACATCCGGTAAGGCTCACAAAGAGTTCCCAAACGCTCCTCTCCGCCCCTCGCATCTCCGCCGATACCTTTGGTCAGCAGGTCATCTATCATCACCCCGATATATGCCTGGTCCCTGCCCAAAACAACCGATTCGGCACCCTCCAGTCTCCTCGCCGCATTTATACCGGCCACAATACCCTGCCCCGCCGCTTCTTCATAACCGCTGGTCCCGTTTATCTGCCCCGCCAGAAACAGCCCCGATACCTTCTTGCTCTCCAGACTGCTCTTTAGTTGAATCGGCGGACAAAAATCGTATTCAATCGCGTAGCCGTAATGGACAATCCGAGCGTTCTCCGTCCCGGGCAGCAGCTTGAGTATTTGCTCCTGCACGTCCTTTGGCAAAGAAGTGCTGATACCGTTGCAGTAGATGGTCGATATCTGCTCGTCTTCCGGTTCCAGAAACACCTGATGGCGCTTCTTGTCCGCAAAACGAACGACTTTTGTCTCAATGCTCGGACAGTACCGCGGCCCTGTCGAAGTGATTTGCCCCGAATAAAGCGGCGCCCGATCCAGATTGTCCCGGATCAGCCGGTGAATCTCCTCGTTCGTGTAAGTAATCCAGCACGGTATCTGCGGCCTGTCGATCCTTTCGGTCATAAATGAAAATGGCGCCGGCTCTTCGTCCCCATACTGCACCTCGAGCGTCTCCAGGTCAACCGTTGCCCCGTCTAACCTGGCGGGAGTGCCGGTTTTGAGCCTGCTGAGTTTCAGCCCGATTTGCTCAAGACTCTCTGATAGCTTATTGGCCGCCGGCTCGCCCAGCCGCCCTCCGGGGACCTGCTGCGTCCCCGTGTGCATTAAGCCGCGAAGAAACGTCCCCGTCGTCAGAATTACCGCCGGAGCACGGTATATCGTCCCGTCTCCGCAGCGCACCCCTGTCACTTTGTCGGCCTCGGTAATTATTTGCGTTGCCATCGCTTCGACGATAGTTAGATTCGCCGTCTCTTCGAGTCGGCTGCGGACCCAGGCTTCATACTTGTACTTGTCTGCCTGTGCCCTTGGGGCCTGCACCGCCGGGCCTTTCGAGCGGTTAAGCAGCCGAAACTGTATCCCCGTCGCGTCTATCGCCAGCCCCATCAGTCCACCTAAGGCATCGACCTCGCGCACAATCTGCCCTTTACCCAAACCCCCGATGGCGGGGTTGCAGCTCATCTTCGCTATCGTGTCCTTACTGACAGTAATAAGGCAAGTCCTGGCCCCAATCTTCGCCGCCGCATAGGACGCCTCAACCCCCGCGTGACCTCCTCCCACGACTATGCAATCAAAGTGATTTGTTTTCGTTCTATTAGACATACTTAGTCCCGCACCAATTGTATCCCCAGTAGCCTTACTTAGCAACTGCTGGGCGGTTGAATCGCCAGAGGGCAATTGGTGCGGGATAGCTTCTTGAGCTTGCCAATCAAGTCTTGACAATTGATGTCATTTCCCTCATACTATAGATTACTGGATTAAGATTATGGCTAAAGAAAGCGAAGAACAGTCATTTGTGCTTTGCATAGAGAACAAGGAATGTGAGGATTTGGAAAAGCGTAAGATTTACAGGGTCCAGCCGGACGATGAGGCAGCAAAGGAAGGATACCTGAGAATCGTTGACGAGTCCGGGCAGGACTACCTGTATCCTGAGTCCTACTTCATTCTTGTCGAGCTGCCTCGCGAAGCGCAAGACGCCTTGCAAGCGGCAAGCTGACCCCCAAATCTGTTGGAGGTTTGGTAGCAGCTTAGTTCGTGGTTATGTGCTTTGGGAGCTTGAAATCGAAAACAATCCAGCAATGGCAGCCCGCCGGGAAAGTCAGTTCCGGATTAGATATGACAAATTGGCGGCACAAATCACTTGATTTTTGTAGGCTTATATGGTATTCGTATGGTAGAGGTAATCAGAAAATGAAAAAACACTATCAGCTGCCTATTCTAATAGAAAAAGATGAAGATGGGTTTTATGTGGTTGAATGTCCTGTATTCTCCGGATGCTACAGCCAGGGAAAAACTATAGATGAAGCCCTGAAAAACATTCGAGAAGTAATTGACTTATGTCTCGAAGAAAAAGAAAACAAAGAAGCCCTTGAAGATTTCCATCCTCAAGAATTGAGTTTCTACACACTATCTTATGCCTAAATTACCTATCATTTCCGGCAATCAAGCCGTAAAATGTTTTGAAAAGATAGGTTATCAAGTCATTCGTCAACGAGGTAGCCATGTACGAATGCGCCACAAAAGCAATAGTACCAAACAGCCCCTAACTATACCTCGCCATAAAGCACTGGGTAAAGGTCTAATACGCAAATTGGTACGTGATGCTGAACTTACGATCGAAGAACTCTTAAAGTTGCTTTGACCAAAACAAGAAGCCGGTCCACCTTACCCAAAGCTGCGTTCTTCGCCAGGCGAGTTCATACTTCGAGATTTGTGGAAACTATTAGACTCAGGGCTGACCTTTCTGCGCTATCGCAACTGCTGATGCAATTGCAAAATTCGCCGTATGTGTAATGCTGATGCTTATGTGCGTGATGCCAAGCCTCTCGGCAATTTTCTTGACCTCACCGCCAAGAGTAACCTCCGGCTGACCGGCGCTGTTGTTTACCACCTCTATGTCCGTCCAGGCGATTTTGCCGCGCCAGCCAGTCCCCATCAGCTTGAGAACGGCCTCTTTGGCTGCAAAACGCCCCGCTAATTTCTCTATTTCATTCTTGTTCGCCTTTGCGTATGCCTGTTCGGCCGGCGTGAAAACGCGATTGATGAACCGCTCGCCGTGCCGCTTCACCATATCCTCTATCCGAGGGCAATCAACAAGGTCTATGCCGTGTGCCACAAATTCCATCTATGAATCCCGACAAATGCGCTACTCGATATCCGTCATTTCGTCTCTACTGCCGTCTCTTCCTGGTCATTACTCATCCGGTATATCTTCTCTAAGCAGAAATCTACGAATTCGTCTGTCTCCCCGATTGCCGCTTGGCGCAGAAGTCTTTCATTAAGCCTTATGATGGCCTCATTCTGACGGTCCGCAAGAATTCTATTGTTCACCTGGCCCTGTACCTTTTCAAGCGGCTCGTAGCCTTCTAATTGCCTCTCTTCCAGCTTCACTATGAAAATATGTCCCACCGTCTCAATAGGCCCTGCTGTTTCGCCGGTCTTGATGAGCTCTGTCTTCTCCGCCAGAATATCGTAAGGCTCCACCAGCGAATCCGGCTGCAGCGCCGGCCACAATCCACCGAACATCCCCCAGTGCCCGTGTGAGTATTGTTCCGCTAACTTGCCGAAATCTTCCCCGGCCCTTATTTGCCTCATAAGTTTCTCGCCCAGCTTTCCTGACTCCTCAAGCCGATTCTGATTCGGGTCCGTTATCTCCACCTTTGCAATTTCTATGTCGATCAGGCGAAACTTCAACCTTGCAGGCTTGAAAAAAAGCTCGTCCTTGTTCTTCTCGTAGTACTCGACCAGCTCACCGTACGTGACGGGCTTCTTGTAAGGCAGTCTTGACGCCAGATATGATTGAGTGATAATAAATCTCTTATGCCTTTCTTTGTAACTTTCGCGGTCCATCCCCATCTCTTTAAGTGCCTCGTCCGCCTTGGCCTGATCGCCCCCGTATTTGAGAACAAACTTTCTCAGCTCCTTTTCCGCCATCTTATCCACGGCCTCATCGGCGTTGCTACCGATTTCTCTCTTGGCGTGCTGATAGAGTAAAACGCCGGAGATGCTGCCCATAACAACCTCTTTCAGCGAACGTCTCGCTTGCTCCTTGAACTGCTCAAGGTCGCTGCCTTGAGCTATCGGCCTAAGAAGCTCCGCAACCGACATGTCTTTGGCATACGGGTCCGCCGATGCCTCGATTATCTCGTCGCTGGTTATCGTCTCCCCGCCCACTATCAGCACAAGCCCGCCGGCCTCTTCCACAAGCTGTATCTTCTCCGTTATCGCAATCCGGTCCAGCTCGGCCTCCGTCAGCACCGACCCGTTCTCACCGCACCCACCGGCCGATAGCAGAACCAGAAAACAGCAGACCACAAGCACCCTTGGCCACCTGTAACTTGTTTCTTTACTCATCTTGACTCAAGCTCCCGACCCTCAAGGCCGATTTCTCTCACGGATTCTGGGACGCCTCCGTGGTGCCCTTTAGCCCGATTTCCTCCGCCACCTCCCGCATCCCCATTATCGTATCGTTGATAAGCTCATCCACTTCGGCGCCCAACATCTCGGCGCCTTTCGCGATCACCTCCCGGTTTACGCCCGCCGCGAACGATTTATCCTTCCATTTCTTCTTCACGGACTTGACCTTCACATCCAGCACGCTCTTGCTCGGCCGCACCAATGCGGTCGCCACCACGAGCCCCGTTAGCTCATCAATCGCGTAAAGCACCTTCTCAAGCTCGCTTTGAGGCTCAACGTCCGTGCATATACCCCACCCGTGCGAAACCACCGCCCGGATGTATTCGCCCGGCCAGTCGTGAGAGACTAAAATTTCTTCTGTCTTGTGGCAGTGCTGATCGGGAAATTGCTCATAGTCCAGATCGTGGACCAGCCCAATCACACCCCATTTCTCCTCATCCTCTCCGCGCTTGCGCGCACAGTATCGCATCACAGCCTCAACCGCCAGCGCGTGCTTAATCAACCCTTCGCTCTTGTTATATTCCTTCAGCAGCGAAAGTGCTTCTTCTCGGC
>JAGMDR010000098.1 GCA_023128595.1 Planctomycetota bacterium
TCTCCAGGGGTTAATAGCGGGGGCAGGATTCGAACCTGCGACCTCCGGGTTATGGGCCCGACGAGCTACCAGACTGCTCTACCCCGCGGGCATTATCTTAAATTCTATATCCCGTGGTTCGCCGATTGTAAGTTACTTGAACCGCCAACGAGCAAACTACACGCAAACATAAAATACCGCAAAACATACTCAATATCAAGGGCGTCAATGGAAATTATAGATTTTTGCTGATTGAGGCCGCGATAGCTTCTATCTTTCCCTCGGGATACTTATATGCCGGCCAACGGTCAAAGACGCCGTCACCAACGTTGCGAGGGATAATGTGAAAATGCACATGCTCAATCAACTGGCCGGCGGCGGTGCCGTTATTACACAACAGGTTATAGCCGTCGGAATTCACAGCGCCGGTCACGGCGTCGGCGATTTTGCCAAGCCGTGAGGCGACCTCGCCTAAAAGCTCAGGTGGACAATCATGCAATTTTTCAAAGTGCTGCTTTGGAATCACCAAAGCGTGGCCGTCACTTATGGGCCCAATATCCAGAAACGCAAGGACGATTTCGTCTTCGTAAATTTTCGCAACCGGGATTTGTCCGGCCACCATTTTACAAAAAATACAATCATCTGCGCCCATTGCAAGGTTTTCCCGTAAAGCACAGGTTATTCTTTCTCTTCGGCCCGGTCTGTCTCGTCAGTGGCTTCGGAGGACTGCTGGTCTTCGGCCTGGTCGGTCTCTTGTGCTTGGGGAGTTTCTTTGGGTTCGTCAGCCCCTTCGGCTTCGGAGACCTCCTTGGGCTCGGCAACCTGCTCGGCTTCAGTGGTCTGTTCGAGCCGGGCGGCTTCCTTTGCCTTTCTGCGAGAACGCTTCTTCGAGGCGGATTTAGCCTTTTTCTTCGGGCCTTCGCCCTCGCCTATAAGCTGGAGCAGGACGAGCTGGCCGTTATCACCGAGCCTTCTTAGAGAAAGACGGATGATTCTCGTATAGCCGCCCGGCCTGTCGAGGTATCGAGGGCCAATGTCGCTGAACAGTTTTCCTATTACCGTGCCTTTTCTAACGGCCTTGCCGTCCTCATATTCCACGATGTCGCGATTGCCGAGCAGTGCGATTGCCCGGCGTCTGGCAGCTAATGTGCCTTTCTTGGCCAAGGTAATCAACCTTTCGGCGAACGGCTTTACCTCTTTGGCCTTTTCGATAGTGGTCGAAACCGTTTCGTGCTCAAACAGCGAAGCGACCAAATTTCGTCGCATAGCCAAGCGGTGCTCGCTTGTTCGACTTAATCGACGGCCTGCTACTCTATGACGCATATTTTCAAATTCCCCTTATCCATTACTACGGTCTTAATCGGTTTGAGAGTAAACCGTCAAGACTGATCGTCAACATCGGCCATTCCCAGCGCCAAGCCTATGTCGGCGAGTTTCCTTTTAATTTCCCGCAGTGAAGTTTTACCGAAGCTGCGGATTTTGAGCAATTCCGGCTCGTTCATTTCCACCAATTGTCCAACCGTCTCGACTTTCTCGGATTCGAGGCAGTTGCTTGCTCTTACGGAGAGTTCCAGCTCCTGAATGGGCATCTTGAGTCTTTTGACCAATTCCTCATCTATTTCATCTTCTTCGGGCACCTGTTCGGCGATCTCGCCGGCGACGGTTTCTTCTCCGACTTCGAAATACTGCACGAACGGATTGACGTGCTTTCGGAGGATTTTGGCGGCCTCGACCAAGGCCATCTCAGGGCTGATGGTTCCGTCTGTCCAGATTTCGAGAATGAGCCGGTCGTAGTTTGTCCGCTGGCCCACGCGGGTATCTTCGGTCGTGTATCGTACCCTTGTAACCGGTGAATAGACGGCATCGAGCATTACTCTTCCAATTTCCTGGTCGAAGCGGTCTGCGTCGGCGATTCGCTCGGCAGCCGGGACGTACCCGCGGCCGTTCTCGACGACCATTTCCATCTCGAACTTCACGTTTTCGGTCAGAGTAACCAACACCATGTCTTTGTTTATCACCTCAATAGCCGGGTCAGCAACGATCTGGGCTGCGGCGATAACGCCGGCCTTTTTTGCCGAAACGCTCATTATCTTTGGCCCGGCGCTCTGAAGGCGAATGACCAGATTCTTGACATTCAGAACAATGTCGGTGACATCTTCCATCACTCCCTTTACCGAGCTGAATTCATGGTTGACGCCGGTTATTTTGATTGACGTCACTGCGCTGCCTTCCAGAGAAGAAAGCAGGACTCGTCTGAGGCTATTTCCAATAGTGGTGCCGAAACCCCGCTCGAAGGGTTCGATGAAAAACTTGCCGTATCTAACACTCGATACACTCGTGTCTTGTTCAACACGAGTCGGCAACTCCAAACCACGCCATGTAACTCGCATATAGGCCTCCGGTCTAAAATTTCAATATCAAAAGTGAAATGTCGAAACGAGCCCCCTGCCGTCATTGCCGGGTCCGGGTCGCCAACTTGAAAGAAGCCGGAGAACTCTTTCGACTTTACGTATTATCGTTGTCTCTTGCATTTTGTTTCTTTAAGGGAGCTATCTCGAACAGAACTCCACAACCAACTGCTCCTCAACAGGAATCTGCACGTCGGTTCGGCTCGGCAGCGCGACAATGGTAGCTTCGGGTTTGTCACGGACCAGTTGCAGCCAGCTTTGAGTAGTATAATTGGGATTGGTTTCCAACTGCTCCTTTATTCTTTTGACACTTTTTTCGGACGCTTTGACCGTAATCTTGTCACCGATTCGGGCGGTATAATCACTGACATCCACTTTACGCCCGTTTACATAGATATGCCCGTGCGCAATCAACTGCCTTGCGGCCTTGCGTGATGGAGCGAAATTCAACTTGTAAACGACATTGTCCAAACGTCTTTCCAACAGTTGCAGCAAGGTTTCGCCGGTATTTCCCCTTATGCGCTCGGCATTATGGAAATACCTCATAAACTGTCTTTCGAGCAGTCCGTAATATCTTTTGACTTTTTGCTTTTCGCGCAGCCGAACAGCGTATTCACTGTTTCTTCCTCTGCGCCAGCCGTGCATGCCCGGCGCCAAGTTACGCTGTTTCTTTTCGACCGGGCACTTCGCCGTTTCGCATCTGATGCCTTTTAGCATCAGCTTCATACCTTCACGACGGCATTGTTTACAAGATGAACCCAGGTAACGTCCCATCTTTTCTGTTTATCTCCAAAAAAAGCGCTTGGTGTATCGGCGTTTCATACTCTTCTTCGCTTGGGCGGCCTGCATCCGTTGTGCGGCAGCGGCGTAACGTCTTCTATCGAAGCGATTCGCAAACCGGCTGCCTGCAGGGCTGAGATAGCGGACTCGCGGCCCGAGCCGGGCCCTTTGACTCTGATCTCGACCTCGCGCACACCGTTACGCATGGCGGCGCTGGCGGCACGTTGTGCAGCCTGTTGGGCGGCAAAGGGGGTACTTTTGCGAGAGCCCTTGAAGCCAACACAACCGGCGGAACTCGAACAAATGGTATCACCATCGGTATCTGTAATAGTAATCAACGTATTGTTAAACGTTGCCTTTATATGCACAACGGCCCGTACAACATTTCTTCTGACTTTTCGCTTTGAACTTTTCGCCATTATTTTTCCAGTACTGTGCAGCCGGTTGATCCGTCCTTTCACAGATCGTCAAAGCCGTTTTCAACCGGCGTGATAGAAATTTTAGCGTTTTTCCTTAATACCCTTCTTGCCGGCGACCGTTTTTCTCGGGCCCTTTCGCGTGCGTGCATTGCTTTGCGTACACTGACCTCTAACAGGCAAGCCCCTTCTGTGGCGAATGCCCCTGTAGCACTGTATATCGCGAAGCCGAGCGATATTCTGAGCAACCTGCCGGCGGAGCTGGCCTCCGACTATGTAGTTGCGGTCGATAATCTGCGTTATCTGGCTGAGCTGGTCTTCGCTGAGTTCGCCGGCCTTTGTGCTTTTTTCGATTCTGGCCTCTTTCAGTATCTGTTCCGAGGTATGCTTACCAATACCAACAATGTAAGTCAACGAGATCCATATCGATTTATCATTTGGAATATCGACACCAACTATACGCGGCATTTTAGCTCCTGTTCCAATCGACTATTCTGTAAGTGACTCATCCGTTAACCCTGGCGCTGCTTATGTCTGGGGTTTGAACAAATCACGCGTACGACGCCCTTTCGACGGACGATTTTGCAATTCTCACACATACGTTTTACAGAACTTCTAACTTTCATTTTCGATATCTGCTTTCACAACTTCATTTCGCCGCTACTAATGGCGAAGCACTATTCGGCCCCTGTTGAGGTCATAGGGCGACATTTCAACGACGACCGTATCGCCCGGCAAGATTCGAATGAAGTGCATTCGCATTTTGCCGGAGACGTGCGCCAGGATCTTGTGGCCGTTCTCCAATTCCACCTTGAACATTGCATTCGGCAAAGCTTCGGTCACTTTGGCTTGCAATCTTATTGTGTCCTTCTTTACCATTTTTCGTGCTCAGCAATTCACGGCGGATGATACGCTCGGCCACGGGCATTCACCGCCTCTTTAGAGTCAGTATCTCACAACCATTATCCACTACAACAATCGTATGTTCAAAATGAGCCGAGCAGTTCCCATCTTTGGTAACTACCGTCCATCCATTTTTCAGCGTTCGCACTGCACTGGTTCCGGCGTTAATCATCGGCTCAATCGCCAAAACCATTCCCTTGGCCAAGACAAAGTCATTGGCCAGCAATTCATCGCTGACGAAGTTCGGCACTCTCGGCTCTTCGTGCATTTCTCTGCCAATACCGTGACCGACAAAGTCCTTTACGACCGAAAAGCCGGCCGATTCAGCGTATCGCTGCATTTGAGCGGCCACATGGCTCCATTTTACCGCCGGCGCACAGCTCTCTATGGCAATATCAAGAACGTGCTTTGTCGCGTCCATGAGCCTGTGCTGTGCGTGCCGGACCTGGCCTATGGCAGTCGTAATGGCGGCATCACCACAATAGCCGTTGAGTCTAACGCCAAAATCAATGCTCAGGATATCGCCGTCCTTAAGCCGTGTGCTCTCCGACGGGATGCCGTGAACGACCTGTTCGTTAACCGAGGCGCAAATTGCACCAGGAAACGGAACGCGAGCGTGCGGACTGCGGACACCTTTGAACAAAGCCTTTGCTCCGGCATCGGCGGTCATTTCCAAAGCGACGGCGTCCAACTGAGCGGTGGTTACTCCCGGCTCAGCAATCTCTTGCAATTTTGAAAGAACATCAGCAACAACGACACCTGCACCACGGATTAACTCAATTTCTCTTGCACTGCGAAGCGTAATAGCCATTTATCTTTATATCTCTATTATAGACCTCAGTTCACACTTCACATTCTGACGAGTGTCTGGAGTTTCCGGAAAACAGAAGATTTTACCTCGTCAGGGTCTTTATCAGCCTCGATGTCAAGAACGGTGCCATTGTTTCTATAATACTCCACCAGCGGTTCTGTCTGCCGGTGGTACGTTTCGAGTCGATTCGCCACCACTTTGGGGCTATCGTCGGGGCGCTGGACGAGCTGGGCGCCATCGTGATCGCAGAGGCCTTCGACCTTTGGCTTCAAGTTCTGGAGGTGGTACACAGCCCCACATTTCGGGCAGCTTCTTCTGCCGGTCATTCGCCCCGCCACGATACTATCATCGATTTTCAGGTTCAAAACGGCGTCAATAGCATAGCCGTTGCCGGTCAATGCTTTATCAAGCTCGACGGCCTGATTAACAGTTCTGGGGAAGCCATCGAGGATGAGCCCGGCCGAGGGGGCCTGGTTTACCGCTTCGGTCATCATCTCAATTATGATTTCGTCCGGCACAAGCGCCCCGGAATCCATATAGCTCTGGGCCTTTCTCCCCAGCTCGGTTCCGTCGGCCCTGTGGCGGCGCAGAATGTCTCCGCTGGACAAATGCAGCAGCCCATACTCGGCAACTATATTTTTGCACTGGGTTCCTTTGCCCGCACCAGGAGCACCCAACAGAACTAATCTCATCCGTAGGCTCCTTTTATCCTGCCGGCTCCGCTGAAACCATCGTAGCTGCGCATCAGGAGGTTTGCCTCTATCTTCTGAACCAGATCCAGCGAGACACTGACAACTATCAACAACCCTGTGCCACCCAAGAAGTTTGCAACTCGCCAATCGATATGCATGAACGTGGCAACCAGAGACGGTACAACGGCGATAATGGCCAGGAACGAGGCCCCATAAAAAGTGATTCTGGTCATCACCGCTTCCAAATAATCAGCGGTCCTTCGTCCCGGTCGAAGGCCCGGTATGAAACTTCCTGCATCCCGGAGATTCTTGGCCATTTCCTTGGGCTGGAACTGGACGGTAACCCAGAAATAAGCGAACAGGAATATCAACAAGACATACAAGACATTGTACGTATAGCCACGGAAGTTGAAGGCCTCTTGCAAAGTCCGAAGAACTGCCGAGCCGGTGAACCTGTTTGCCAACTGACCAATTATCACAGGCGGGAACATCATAAAGGCGGAGGCAAAGATTATGGGCATCACTCCGCCGTGATTTACTCGCAGTGGCAAATAATGTCTCTGGCCTCCGTAGATTCGGCGTCCCCGCATTTGTTTTGCCTGCTGGATGGGTATTCGCCGCTGGCCCTGGGTAATCAATATTGCACCGGCAATGACAAACACGAAAGCGGCGGCAAGGAACAACACCTTATCCAAACCTATTGCGCCGGAGGAGGATGCACCGACACTGAAATCGATGTCCTTCCAGAGCTGATGTATCGCCCAGGGCATTCTGGAGATGATGCCGGCCATAATTATCAAGCTGATGCCGTTACCGATGCCGTACTCATCTATCTGCTCGCCGAGCCACATCAGGAAGACAGTCCCGGCCGTCATACTGACAATGCCGAATAACAGGGTCCGACCGTACCAATCAGAAGTATAGATCAGTCCTTTTCCTCCCAACAACTTCATAAACATCAGGGATTGGATAACACATATCAGCACGGTCAAGTAACGGGTGTATTCCTGTATCTTTTTGTGTCCGGTCTGGCCTTCCTGTCGCAGCTTTTTCAAGGCGGGAATTATCTCGCCCAGGAGCATAAGTATAATCGAGGAGGTAATATAGGGCATAATTCCAAGGCCGAAGAGGCTGCTTTTTTCCAGTGTTCCGCCGGTGAACATCTGCATGTACTCAGCGGCTCTACTGAGGGGCGTATCAGCGGCGCCTCTCGATTCGGCGATGCCGGCTATTGCAGCCTGGTCGAAGCCGGGAACCGGTATATGGAAGCCGACCCTGTAAATTATCAGCAGGGCAAGAGTAAAGAGGACCTTGTTGCGCAGGTCCCGGATTCTGAATATGTTAGATACTGTTCCAAGCATTATTCTACATCTCGTACTTTGCAGTTCACACTTTTCTGGGTGTTAAACACGTCACACACGAACATCAAATCACTTTTGCCATTCCTCCGGAGGCCAATATTTTCTGCTCTGCGGTTTTACTGAATTTATGAGCGGCAACCTGGAGTTTTTTGGTCAGCTCTCCATTGCCAAGAATTTTGACTTTACTCTTGAGGTTGTCGATCAAGCCTGCGTTTGACAACTGCTCGAGACCGACATCGTCGCCATCGTCGAATCTTTCCAGTTGCGCGACGTTTACGATTTCGCAGCGTCTTGCGAACTGGTAGTTACTAAAGCCTCGTTTTGGCAACCGGCGAAACAGAGGCATCTGGCCTCCTTCGTACAGCGTAAGGGTGGAGAATCCGGCCCTGCTTCCGGCGCCTTTGTGTCCACGGCCACAGGTTTTTCCGCGGCCGCTTCCCGTGCCTCTTCCGATGCGTTTGCGAGCTCTATTTTTGCCTGCTATAGAAGTTATTTCGTGATTCAACATTTAAGTAACCCAACTGTCTTTTTGACAATTGTTAAGCATTGATTTCCACGCCCCTGAGAGATTCGACCATATCTTTGGAGCGTAATCTCAACAGTCCGTCGAGCGTGGCCTTGACAACATTCTTGGCTGAAGTGCTCCCATAGACCTTTGTAAGAATGTCCTGAACACCGGCGTATTCGAGCACAGCACGTGCGCTGGAGCCTGCGATAACACCGGTGCCCGGGCTGGCCGGGACCAGTGCAATTTTCGTAGCCCTGTATTTGCCGTCCACACGGTGTGGGATAGTGCGTTCGGCCAAAGCGATTTTGTGCAGTGACTTCTTGGCGTCTTTAACGCCTTTCTCAACCGCCAGCGGGACCTCATTAGCTTTGCCATAACCAACACCGACAGTGCCTGCACGGTCACCAATAACAACCAGTGCGGCAAAGCTGAACCTGCGACCGCCTTTTACCACTTTTGAACAGCGAAATACCTTGACGACCGTGTCCTCCAATGGCTTTTCTTCCTGGTCGGATAGTTTAACGGGTTCTGCTGCCAATTTTCTTCTCCAAACAATCCCCTGTTACGTTAAAAAACCAGTCCGTTTTTTCTTGCTGCTTCTGCGAGGACCTTAACCCTGCCGTGAAACTTATAGCGATTTCTATCAAAGCAAACACACTTGATGCCGACGCCCAGGGCTTGTTTTGCGACGGCCTCACCGACGATCTGAGCGGCGTTTTTGTCGCCGGAATTGGGCAACCGGTCCCGCAACGACTTTGCTCTTGTGCTTGCGGAAACGAGTGTCGCTCCTGCGGTATCATCTATGATCTGGGCATAAATATGCCTGTTCGAGCGAAACACGGACAGTCTCGGTCGCTCACGCGTTCCAAAGACGTTTTTTCGCACGTGATACCTGCGTCTAATTGCCGCTTTTCTTATCTTGTCAATTCGCATAGAAACAATATCCCAACTACACCGTTCCCGAAGTAAATGCTTTGCCGACCTTGCGCCGCACGTGCTCATCGGCATAGCGGATGCCTTTCCCTTTATACGGTTCGGGCGGTCTAATTGCTCGAATGTCGGCGGCGAACTGCCCGAGGAGACACTTGTCGATGCCGGCGACAGTGAACCTGGCGGGGACGTCGTTGCCTCTGGTCGCGGCGACCTCAATATTTACTTTTATTCCCTTCGGTATGGGCAACTCCACCGGATGGCAAAAGCCGGCCTGGAAAACGAGTTTTCCACTCTGCTCTTTGACATTGTACCCGGTGCCGTACAATTCCATCTTCTTTTCAAAACCTTTGCTGACGCCGGCCACCATATTTGCGATCAGGGCCCGCATTGTGCCATGCAACTGCTTGGCCTGGCGGTCCTGCGTATCTTCATTTTCGACGAGTATTTTTCCGTCGGCCTTGTCAATTTTGACCTTTATTCGCGGATGACAGTCCATCTGCAGGCTGCCGAGGGGGCCGGAGACCTTAACACAGAGGCCCTTCAGCTCGACAGTAACGGCCTCGAGAACAGCAATGGTTTTTTTATCGATACGACTCATTCAGCTAACCGTACAAAGTATTTCGCCGCCTACGTTTGCCTCGCGGCAGTCTTTATCACTCATTACACCTTTACTTGTTGAAACAATCGCGATGCCCATACCGCCTAAAACGCGGGGCAAATCGCCGACGGAGGAATAGATTCTGCGGCCGGGCTTACTTGTTCGTACTATTTCGCTGATGATGGACTTTCCGTCCCGGTCATACTTCAGCGCAACCCTGATTATTCCCTGATTGCCGTCATCGATTCGGTCGAAGTCCAGGACATAGCCTTCCTTCTTCAGCACAGCCGCTATGCCCTCGCACATGTTCGAGGCCTTGATATTGACCTGCTGCCTGTTTATTCGGGCGGCATTGCGAATTCTCGTGAGCATATCGGCTATAGGATCACTTAAACTCATAGTCTCGTATCTCGTATTTCGTGTTTCATAAATCGCTTCTTCGAATTACACTTTACAGTTCGCGCATCGCATTTTCTACCAACTGGCTTTTCTTACGCCGGGTATCTTTCCCTCATTGGCCAAGGTTCTAAAGCAAATCCGGCAAATCTTGAACTTACGATAAACAGCTTTGGACCTCCCACAAAGCTGGCAACGCGTATATTGCCTGACGCGAAACTTCTGTTTTTTTTCCGCTTTGTTTTCGAGTGCTTTGGTTGACATCCAAACGCTCCAAATTCCGGTATTCTGTTTTGCGCTTTATGCCCGGCCCTGTTGCGCTGCGGTGTTCCTGAACGGCATCCCGAAGAGCTGAAGCAATTTCTTTGCCTCTTCGTCGGTATTTGCCGTCGTCACAAATGTTACGTTCATGCCCTGCTGAAACTCCATTTTGGCCGGGTTGATTTCCGGAAAGACGCTCTGCTCGGTCAGGCCCATAGAGTAGTTGCCCCTGCCGTCGAAGCTCTTCGGGCTGAGGCCTCGGAAGTCTCTTACCCGCGGGATCGCAAGATTGATGAGTCTGTCCATAAATTCATACATTCTCACGCCTCTGACAGTGACTTTCAGGCCCGTTTCATTGCCCTCACGGACCTTGAAATTGGAGACGCTCTTTTTGGCCTTGCAGGCGACGGGCATCTGCCCGGCAATCATCATAAGGTCCTTCTTGGCCAGTTCCAGAAACTTTTTGTCCTGCGTTGCCCTGCCTATGCCCATGGAAATGATTACCTTTTCCATTCTCGGCACGGCCATAGGATTAGTGTAGCGAAACTCCTTGGTCAGCTCCGGGACTATCTTGGACTTATACAAATCTCTTAAACGCGCCATCAAACACCCTGTCGTACAGCTATTTTATGATTACGTTTTACGTCTTTCCCAAAAATCAACTATCAAGAAACAGTCTATTACCTATGTTAGATTTCGGTACCGTCGGCGAAAACTCGCTTTTTTCTGCCATCCTTAGTGACTTTGTAACCGACCCTGCCGCCTCTTGAGCTTTTTGTATGTACGGGCAGGACATTGCTTATGTGGATGGGCTGCTCAATATTTACCCGACCTCCCTGGGGGTTCTTGCGCGAGGGCCTGACGTGCTTTTTGGCTATGTTGAGACCCTGGACAACAACCAGGTTCTTTTGGGGTATAACACGGAGGACCCTGCCAGTGGCGCCTTTATGGTCGCCGGCAATAATCTCAACAGTGTCATTTTTTTTCACGTGTACGGCCATTTCCTGCACCTTGTATCCGGCTTGGCAGCGGCACTTAGACCACTTCGCCGGCCAGCGAGATAATTTTCATATAGTTTTTTTCACGAAGCTCGCGAGCTACCGCGCCAAAAATTCTGGTTCCTATCGGGTTGCCGTCGTTATCAATCATCACCGCGGCATTGCTGTCAAACCTTACATAGCTGCCATCCGACCTCTTGACCGGGCTTTTTGTGCGAATGATAACACACTTGTGCACTTTCTTGTCATCCAATTGACAGGTCGGCAGTGACTTTTTTATAGCAACGCAGACAACGTCCCCTACGCCTGCGACCGGCCTGGTGCTCCTGCCGCGGGACCCGCCCCTTCCGAGGACCTTAATGCACAACGCCGACTTAACGCCGGAGTTATCGGCTATATCCAACATTGTTTCTTGCTGAATCATACTTCGTATCTCGTTGTTCGTACCTCGTATCGCAAATATCGATTCACGCTTCAACGGCCTTTTCGACGACCCTCAAGAGGCGCCAGCTCTTTGTCTTACTGCGCGGCCTGCACCGGGCAATTTCAACAAGGTCGCCAGGAACGCTTTGATTTTGCTCGTCGTGCACGCCGATTTTTGTTCTGCGTTTGAAGTACTTGCCATATTTGGGATGCCTGACTTTGTAGTCAACGGCAACCTTAACGGATTTATCACCGCTGCTGCTGATCACTACGCCGGTTAAAGTTTTAAGTTTTCGGTCCTGCATACTCGATTTCCAATCATCAATTGCGCTTGGCAAATCGTCACTGACTCTGGTGTATTATGGTTTTTATCCTTGCAATGTCGCGTCTGACATTGATCACAGCTTTGGAGTCCTGGAGTTTCTCCGTAACCGCCTGCGAGCGCAGATCGAACAGATGCCTCTGGAGCTCTTCCAGCTTGCCCTGTAGCTCGTCCGGGCTCATTTCGCGGTAATGCTGTGCTTTCATTTCAAGTTTTCCTTTTTACGCCACAAAGGCACCAAGACACGAAGATTTATTCTCACTTAACCACGGGTTTCGTTCATGTTCTCATCTATATTCAATCCGTTCCAGCCCGCGAAATTTGCGGTTAACTACGATTGCACTTTTTTGTGACTTCGTGTCTTTCTGGCCAAAACTCCTTGCTACAACGAATGTCTTCGCTTAACAAACCTGCATCTAATCGGCATTTTGTGAGCGACCCTAAGGAGGGCCTGCTTTGCGACATCTTCAACTACTCCGCCGATTTCGAAGCAGACCTGTCCGGGTCTGACTCTTGCGACCCAGAAGTCCGGCTCGCCTTTGCCTTTGCCCATTCGGGTTTCCAACGGTTTTGAACTTACCGGCTTATGTGGAAAGATCCTGATATAGACCTTGCCTTCACGATGAAGGAAATGAGTAGCTGCGACGCGGCCGGCCTCGATGTTCTTGGCGGATACCCAACTGCCTTCGAGTGCCTGCAAGCCGTACTCGCCAAATGCCACATAATTGCACCTCGAGGCGTTGCCCTTCATTGTGCCTCGCTGGCTTTTGCGGTGCTTAACTCTTTTCGGCATCATCGCCATTTTTCAGATCCCTACAAAACTAAACGTATCAGGGCACTTTCTTTTGCCAAGCAGGCTACTTTGGACTTTCCTCAGCAGCGTTTGCCTGGCCGGTATCGGGTTCGGGCTCCGGCGCAGGTGCAGCTTCGGGTTGTGCCGGCTCGCCAGCCGATGCACGTTTGGCGGCGCGATTGCTTTGCTTTTGCTTTGCGGGCGCAGCTCTACCCCTGCCGCCACCGGTCGGCGGCGGTCCACCGCGCCTGGGCGGACGGCGACGCCGTCGGGCCTGCGGTTCAATTTCTTCGCCGAACTTGCCCTTGTATATCCAGGCTTTAACGCCGATTGCTCCATAGGTGGTTCTCGAAACTGCGATGGCATAATCGACGTTGGCATCGAGCGTATGCAGTGGGATACTGCCGAGCTTTTGGGTTTCCTTTCTCGCCATTTCAGAGCCTGCAAGCCGTCCCGAGCATATAATCTTGACTCCCTTTGCCCCGGCGTTCATCGCGGCTTCGCAGAATTGCTTCATCGTGCGTCTAAACGACGCCCGTTTGCTGAGCTGCTCGGCTATCGCTTCGGCAACCAACGTGGCGTTGAGGTCGGGCTCTTTTATCTCGATAACGTTGACGCCCACTTTTCGGCCGGTTATATCCTCAAGCTCTTCCCGCAATCTGTCAACTTCGCCGCCTCTGGGCCCGATGACGACGCCGGGCCGAGCGCTATGCAGCGTTACTTTGACTTCATTGCGCGTTCGGATTACCTCAACCTTTGCTACTGCGCCTTTAGGCATAGTGCGGTTGAACTTCTGATCGATAAATCGACGGATTTTCTGGTCCTCGACGAGAAAATCACCGTAATCAGCCTTGGACGCATACCAGGTGCTCTGCCACCCGAGCGTTATTCCGGTTCTAAAACCAATTGGCGATACCTTCTGCCCCATAATCTCGTATCTCGTAATGCGCTGCTATTTTTGCTTTTTTGCTATATTTGCGTAACTGTTATATGTATGTGGCAGGCCTTTTTGCGGATGGGATGCGCCCTTCCTCTGTCTTTCGGTATCCATCTTTTTGTGCCGATGCGGACTCCTGCGTCATCGACCCTGGCTTGGCTCACATAAAGATTATCAACGTCCGCCCGCTGCTCGTCGGCGTCGGCGACGGCGGTCTTGAGGACCTTATCAATCATAGTGGCGGCGCGTTTTCTTGTGAACTTCAGGATATCCATAGCGTCCTGAACACTTCGGCCGACTATCAATTGCGCAACCAGGCGGCCCTTTCGGGAAGAAATCGGAGCAAAGCGATAGGACGAACGCCAGTCGGCGAGGTCATTTTCCCCAACACCCAAAGCGGCCGCCAGGCGGCGAACATCCTCTGCTCGCGGTTTTGGCTTGAAAAGACCCCTTTGCCAGTTCGTAATGGCTACGGCGGCTTCTCTTTCGTTGAGACCCGCCCTGGCAAGGTGGCCGGCCAACTGCTGCACGTCAATCTGCCGTAGTTGGCAAAGGTCTTTGAATTTTTCAGCACTTAACATATTTCGTATCTCATAATTCGTGATTCGCTGTTCGATCCACGATTTGTCACACACGCTTCGCTATTTTATTTTCTTGCTCGAATGTCCTTTGAACGTCCTGGTGGGCGAGAATTCGCCTAACTTGTGTCCGACCATATCCTCGGTAATAAAGACTTTATGAAATATTTTGCCGTTGTGGACCATAAAGGTAAAGCCCACGAACTCGGGTATTATGGTACACCTTCTTGCCCAGGTTCTTATTGGGTCTCGTGAGCCTGAATCCACCTGCTTGTTGACCTTGATGAACAGCTTTTCATCGACGTAAGGTCCTTTTTTGAGAGATCGTCCCATTTTTCACATCTCGATTTTTCTGTTGAATCGCGCTTTTAGAAGCCTAACCTTTTAGCCCTTTTGCTTTTGCGTCTTCGAATAATTCTCTTATTGCTTGGACTTCGTGGATTTCTGGTTTTTCCACCTTTTGCGAGGACACCGGTCGGCGAGCAGGGATGTCGTCCACCGTTGGCCCTGCCTTCGCCGCCACCCATCGGGTGTGCTACGGGGTTCATTGCCTTTCCCCTTACGTGTGGCCTGCGTCCCATGTGGCGTTTTCGCCCCGCTTTGCCGATACGCACATTCTGGTGGTCGGGGTTGCTGACTCGGCCTATGGTTGCCCGGCACTCCTTGCGAATCATCCGCATTTCACCGCTCGGCAAGATAATCGTGACCCAATTCCCCTCTTTGGCGAGGATTCTCGCGGCGTTTCCGGCCCCTCTGACGAGTTTTCCGCCCTGGCCTGCCGTCATCTCGACGTTGTGAATCTCGAGGCCGGCGGGGATCGCAGCCAGCGGCATCGCATTGCCGATCTTGGGCTCACAGGATGGGCCGCTTTCGAGGCGGTCGCCGGTCTTTATGCCCAGCGGCGCCAATATGTATCTCTTTTCGCCGTCGGCGTAGTGCAACAGGGAGATGAAACAGTTCCTGTTGGGATCGTATTCAACGGTCGCCACTGTTGCGGGGACGCCGTCCTTATTGCGCTTGAAATCGATGATGCGGTAGATTTTTCGTGCTCCGCCGCCCCTGAACCGAGTGGTAGTGACGCCGTGATGGTTTCTCCCGCCATTCTTCTTGATTCGCTTGCAGAGCGACTTCTCGGGCTTGTCGGTGGTCAACTCGGCATAGTCGTTGACCGAGCTGTTTCTGCGTCCTGCACTTGTTGGTTTGTAAACTCGGATACCCATAAATCGCACCCCGTCATTCGCCTGCGGCGTTTTAGAACAAATCTATATGGAAGTCGGGCTTGAGATATACAACGGCCTTCTTCCAGCTCGAGGTCATACCAAAGTTTCTGCCTCTGCGGCGATACTTGCCTCTGCGGTTGGCGGTTCTTACTTTCTGAACTTTAACGTTATAAATTCTCTCAACAGCGTTTCTTATCTGCGCTTTGTTAGCTTTGCTGTTTACCTCAAAGGAGTATGCTCCTTTTACGTTGGCAAAGTGCATTCCCTGCTCAGTAATCAAAGGCCGAATTATTATGCTAAAATCGTCCACAGCGATACCTTCTTAGTTCTCACTTGCCTGGTCTTTGTTCAAAACCGACAAGAACGCCTCTTTGGTAAACAGCACTTTGCTGTGACTGCAGATATCGCCGGCGTTCAACTGCTCCACCGGCATAACGGCCACTTTCGGGACATTCTTAGCTGATTTGTAAATGTTTTCATCATAGTCACCGGTGGTTACGAGGCAACTGCGTTCGATTTTCAAGTTACTTAGAACGCTCAAGAAATCCCTTGTCCTGGGCTTTTCAAAGCTCAGCTCGTCAACCACGACGATGTTATTGCTCAGGAGCTTTGCCAATATTGCCGAGTCTCTGGCTAATCTTCTTTGCTTTTTTGGCATCCGTTTGCCGAAATCTCTAAGTCCTTTGGCAAAGGTAACGCCGCCGCCGACGCGTTTGCCGGTTCTAACGTTACCGACTCGGGCATTTCCGGTGCCTTTTTGTCTGAAGAGCTTTCTGCCCGACCCGGCCACCATGCTCCTGCTTTTTGTGGCGGCTGTCCCGACTCGCTTGCTGGCGTGATACATAACTATGGCCTGCTTGAGCAGCGGGTATCTGACCGAGCCGCCCAAAGCGGACTCATCGACCTTTAAGCTCTCAACTTCCTGGCCATCGGGATTGTACACGGCCAAATCTATCATCTCTTATTTCCGTTCTCCAAATACTCAGGCCCTTTTTGCGGTTTGCACGATACAGTAGCCGCCGGCCGGGCCAGGTACGGAACCTTTAACAATCAACAGGTTCTTGTCTTCATCTATCGCAACCAGCTCGTGGTTCTTCGTTGTAACCCGGCAGTTGCCCATGTGTCCGGGCATCTTTTTGCCCCTCTTGGGTCCACCGCCGTGGCCGGCATTGCTGGCAAAGCTCGATATTGAGCCAGGGGCCCTGTGTTTCCGTTCCGTGCCGTGCGAGGCCGGGAAGCCCCCAAAACCGTGCCGCTTCATCACACCGGCAAAACCTTTGCCCTTGCTGGTACCTACAACGTCCACGAATTGGTTCTTAACAAAGACGCCGACGGTAATAGAATCGCCCGGCTTGTACTCGGGTTCGGCGTCATCCGGCAGCCGCATCTCCCTTACGAGCCTCTTCGGCGTCGTATGGGCTTTCTGAGCAGTGCCGATTTGGGGCTTTTTCCTGCGCGAGGGCTTTACATCATCAAAACCCAATTGAACGGCATTGTATCCGTCAGTTTCTGTGGTTTTGACCTGCATTACAACGCAAGGCCCGGCCTGTATCACGGTAACGGGCAGCAGATCGCCGGATTCGGCGTAAACCTGGGTCATTCCAACTTTTTTTCCCAATAACATCGCCATAACTTCGTATCTCAGTGAGCTAAAGTGCCTAAAGTGAACCAAAGTGAGCTAAAGTTAAAAAAAACTCCACAACTTTAGGCATTTTAGGCACTTTTCTCAATTCAGGCCTTAATCCTGACAAAGACTCCTGCGGGGACAACCAGACGGTTCAACACCTCAACCGTTCGCGCGTTTGCCTCATGAATATCAATGAGACGTTTGTGAGTCCGAAGCTCGAACTGCTCACGCGATTTCTTGTCGATGTGGGGACTTCGCAAGACGGTGTACCTCTCGATTCGCGTGGGCAACGGCACCGGACCACTGACGCGGGCATTGGTCTTCCGGGCGTGCTCTACTATTTCGCGAGCAGAAGCATCAAGAGCCCTGTGGTCGTAGGCCTCCATTCTGATTCTAATTCTTTCAGTTTCAGTAGCCATAACTTTTCCTCTGCACCGCTGAGTTTTGCGCGGTCAAGCTTGTCCCCGGCAAAAAGCAGCGGATAATGCAGAACTTTTTTATCGGAAGTTGAAAACGCCACAGTTGTAAGCGCCTGGAGTATATCAACTTATAACTCAAGAGCAAGACAAAAAAACACTCTTAGCCCGCAGTAATTCTGCTATCGGCCAATTCAATATTGTCGATTTCGGCAGGAAAGGCTTTTTGCGAATTCGCCTTCCTTAAGAGTTCGGGTTGGGACCAATTTCCGGCCCTTCCAAAGCCTCTTGTCGGCTTCTGGTGCACCCCACAGTCTAACAGACTGCTTACTAACCATCCGTGACCATCATATTATAGACATGCCACAGCCCAACTGGTTTTTCGCAAAGTCGTCCGTGACGATGCTCGCTACGGCTGAAAACCAGTAATGCTATCATAGGAACAGGTCGCTGTCAACAAAATGAGATAAAAATTTTGAAAAAATGCAAAAAAATCATCCTTCTCAAAGTATTATTTCTTCTGCAATCTGGTCGGGGATCTTTTCGTAGGCCAGAGGCTCCATCGTGAAGGTTCCTCTGCCGCCGGTGGCGCTTCTAATCTCACTGGAATAGCCGAACATCTCAACCAAGGGGACCTTGGCGTTGATCACCTGCATGTTTCCGTGTACGTGGCAATCCGTAATCAGGCCCCTTTTTGCAAGCAAACTGCCCTGGACGGCCCCGAAATTGGCCTGGGGGATAATTGCCTGAAGTTTCATTACCGGCTCAAGCAGTACCGGTTCTGCATCCTTGAGGGCTTTTTCAACGGCGATAGCCGCTGCCTGCTCAAAAGCCAGAGCGGAAGAATCCACAGAATGGAACGAGCCGTCGATTAACGTAACTCTAACTCCCACAACAGGATAGCCCGCCAGCACACCACAGCTCAGGGCATCTCTTACACCTCTTTCGACATTGGGGACGTACTCTCTCGGCACGGCATCACCCGGGGCCTTGGACTGAAATTCGATATCGCGGCTCCAGTGGCCGTCTTCGGTCAAGAGCGGCGCAACGGCCAAAACTACGTGTCCGTACTGGCCGTGACCGCCTGTTTGACGAATGAATTTGCCTTCTGCCCGGGTTGTTTCAGTGATGGCTTCTTTGTATGCGACGCGCGGCTTGCCGACCCTGATGTTGACCCCTTTTTCTTTCACGAGCTTGTGCTGGAGAACTTCCAGGTGGAGCTCCCCCATTCCACTGATGACCGTCTGGCCGGTTTCGCAATCAACTCTACATTCAAAAGTCGGGTCTTCGCGCTTCAAAGCGGCAAGTGCATCTGCGAGTTTTGCCTTTTCTGCGGCGGTTCTGGGTTCAATCGACATAGTAATGACCGTCTGGGCAAAGGTAATACTCGGCAGTGAAACGGGCTTTTTGGGGTCGCAAATGGTATCGCCGGTAAGGGTCTGCTTTAGGCCTACAACCGCCACAATATCACCGGCTGAGGCTGAATCCTTGATTTTTCGCGTGTTTGCGTGCATTTCAAAGATCCGCGTAACGTTTTCGCGTCTGTTGCGATTTACATTCAAGACCCTGCGGCCGGATTTCAGCGTGCCTTGATATATCCTCAGGAAGTTCAAATCGCCGTGTGCGTCGCTGGTAATCTTGAAGGCGAGCGCAACCATGCTGCCATTTGCATCACACTTGACGGGTATTTTCTTGTTTTTATCGGACGGCTTATGTCCCATGAGGACAGGTTTATCCAACGGCGAGGGCAGGTATGCCAGGACACCGTCAAGAAGCCTCTGTACGCCGATATACTTCAAGGCCGAGCCGACAAATACCGGTTGGAGCTTGTTGGCCAGAGTTCCCTTCCTGATTGCGCGGTCAATCATTCCAGCGTCAACCGGCTTGTCGTGGACGTAGGTATCCATCAGCTCCTCGTCATATTCGGCTGCCAGCTCGATCATCTCGTTTCTTCGCTGCTCAGCCTCTTGCAGCAGATCGGAAGGGATCTGCGTTTCTTCAAAAGTGGCCCCCATTTCTTCGGTTTTGTAGAAGACCGCCTGCATTCTGATCAGGTCGATCACGCCCGCGAAGGAATCGCCGGCTCCGATAGGGAGCTGGAGCGGGACCGGATTGGCCAGGAGCTTGTCGCGAATACTATCGAGAGACATCTCGAAATCGGCGCCAATCTTGTCCATCTTGTTGATAAAGCAAATACAAGGCAGGCCGTATTTCTGCCCCTGCATCCAGACCGTCTCGCTCTGGGCCTGGACTCCCTCGCTGCCGTCAAATACGGCAACCGCACCGTCGAGGACCCGCAAAGACCTTTCGACCTCGGCGGTGAAATCAATGTGGCCCGGGGTATCGATGAGATTGATTTCAAAGTCCTTCCAAGGGCATTTTGTGGCGGCACAAGTGATGGTAATGCCCCTTTTTTGCTCTTCCTCCATAAAATCCATAACAGCGGTGCCGTCGTGGACCTCCCCCATTTTGTACGTTTTGCCGGTATAGTAGAGTATGCGCTCGGTAACCGTTGTCTTTCCGGCGTCAATGTGCGCCATAATCCCAATATTGCGCAATTTTTTCAGATTACTCGACATTACTCGCGTCTCTTAGCTTATACGGGCATATCGCGAACCAAACAGCCATTCACGAAGCTGATAAAAAAAACTGCCACAGTCATCTTTGCAAACGAACCGTGGCAGTTGTAAACAGTAACTGTTACCAGGCGAAGTGGGCAAACGCCTTGTTCGCCTCAGCCATTCTGTGGACGTTTTCCCTAGTTGTCATTGCGCCGCCGTGCTCATCATAAGCATCCATCAATTCGGAAGCGAGGCGTTCGCACATAGGTTTTCCCTTTTTCGTCCTGGCCGACTGAAGTATCCACCTGAAGGCGAGCGACTGCTGACGCTTGGGGCTTACCTGCATCGGCACCTGATAACTGGCTCCGCCAATACGCTTGCTGCGGACCTCGATCAGGGGTCTGACGTTGTTTATGGCCTTTTCGAACACGTCGAGGGCCTGAGTATCGCTGATTTTCTTACCTATGATGTCCATAGCGTCGTAAAAGACGCGCTGGGCGGTGCTTTTTTTGCCGTCCCACATCAGACAATTAATGAACTTCGAGGCCAGCTTGCTATTGTACTTCGCGTCCGGCTTTAGCTGTTGACTCGAACGTGTGAATTTTTTTGCCATATTCTCGTTCCTGGTCTTTTGTGACTCAGACTATCCCTTCTTTTTTGCACCATACTTACTTCTGCCCTGCCTGCGGTTGGCGACACCGGCACAGTCGAGCACGCCGCGGACTATATGATATCGAACACCGGGCAGGTCGCGAACCCGCCCACCACGAATAATAACGGCGCTGTGCTCCTGCAGGTTGTGGTCGATGCCGGGAATGTAGGCTGTGACTTCCTTGCCGTTTGTGAGCCTGACACGCGCGATCTTCCGCAGAGCGGAGTTCGGTTTTTTGGGCGTTTGAGTCCTCACAATGAGGCAGACGCCCCGTTTTTGGGGCGAACCACTGATATCGGAGACTCGTTTTCGACCCTTCGATTTTGCTCTTGGACATCTAACTAACTGGTTTATAGTTGGCATAGTTCGTATCTCTTACAGCACAATAATAGATGTTTTAGCTGATACCCAAAGCTTCCTTGACGGCGGCTTCGGCCTTTGCCTCGGCTTCTTTGGCCTCGCGGACTTCACTGATTTCCACAAATTCTTTCGGCAGCGGCGCCTCTACGAGGTGCTTGACCTTAATCTCCAGATGCGGCTTGAAGGCGGTTCCGGCCGGTATAAGATGGCCGAGTATAATGTTTTCCTTCAGACCGTGGAGTTTATCTATTTTACCAGCCAAAGAGGCCTGAGTCAAGACCTTGGTTGTCTCCTGGAAACTCGCCGCAGCAATGAAGCTCTCCGACCACAACGAAGCCTTGGTGATCCCTAAGAGCAGTGTCTGGGCCGTTGCCGGTTTTGCTTTTTTGCCCTTTGCGGACATGCCGCCGATCATCTCCACCTTTTCGTTGATAGCGGCAAGCTCTTTCTTGTCGATAACCTGGCCTTCTTCGAGGTCGGTCACGTCGCCGACGCTCGAGATTCTAAGGCTATTGGTCAGTCTGTCATTTTCTTTTCTGAAAACGAACTTATCAACAACCTCGCCCGGCAGGAACGAGCCGTCTCCGACGGACTCGATTTCGACCTTGCGCATCATCTGGGAGCAAATGATTTCAATGTGTTTGTCATTGATATTGACGTTCTGTGAGCGATAGACATTTTGGATTTCCCCAATCAAGTATCTCTGGAGCATTTCTTCGCCCTTGATCCGCAGGATATCGTGCGGCACGAGCGGCCCATCCGTCAGGGCATCGCCTGCTTCAGCTAAATCGCCGGTGTGGACGTTGAGGTGTCTGTCGCGCGGGACATGGTGTTCTTTCTCCATCTCGCTTTCTTCGTTGCGAATGATAATCGTCATTTTGCCCTTGCGCTTATCACTTCGCAGCTCGACTTTGCCGCTGATCTCAGCCATTGCAGCGGGGTCTTTGGGTTTTCTTGCCTCAAAGACCTCAGTGACCCTCGGCAGACCTCCGGTGATATCCTGCGTACCGCCCGTGGCCCTGGGCTGATGAGCAAGCAACTGACCTGCCTGGACCTTCTGGCCTTCGGTGACCTCGATTCTTGCTCCCGCAGGCAGATAGTGCACGTCGAGTATTTTGCCTTTTGCGTCTTCAATGATGATCTGCGGGTGCTTATCGCCTTTATGCTCGATGACTATGGGCCTGCCGGCCTGGCCTTTCCGCTCTTCTTCAATTCCAATAGTCTCGCCTTCGATGACATCGACAAATCGTATAAGGCCGCGGATCTCGGCCAGAATAAGCGTACGGTGGGGGTCCCAGTAGAACAGCCGCTGGCCCGCTCGGACTTTCTGGCCGTCCTTCACTACTATGTGCGCGCCGTACGGGACCTTGAATCTGTCCAGTTCGCGGTCTTTTGCGTCCAGCAACGCCATTTCCCCGTTTCGTTTGAGAGCGATGAAACGCGATTTGATGGGCCTTAGCTTTTTGGGCTCATCCGCCCGTCTGACTTTATCGTAGGGCTCGTCTTTCCACTCGGGTTCAGGAGAGGGATTGTCCACGGGATTCAAGTCGCGGAACTGAACCGTACCTTCTTGTGTGGCATGCTGCTCCCTTTCGAGAATAGCTCTTTCAGCGACGCCGCCGGTGTGGAAGGTACGCAAGGTCAACTGTGTGCCCGGCTCGCCGATTGACTGTGCGGCGATAATGCCCACAGCAGAGCCTTCTTCGATCAACTGGCCTCTACTCATATCCCAGCCGTAACATTTCGCACAAACACCAAACGAGCTGTCGCAGGTCAGGGGACTTCTTACTCTAATGGCATCGAGGCCAAGGGCTTCGACCTTCGCCGCCGCTTCGGGAGTAATGATCTCGTTTTCTCGAACGATCATTTCGTCGGTGATTGGATTACGAATATTGTCTCTGGCGGTCCTGCCTATAATCAGTTGCGAAAGGGGCACATCAACCTGGTCGCCCCTGCTGACTACGCTCTTGGTGATTCCCTGGAGGGTCTGGCAGTCGTGTTCGATGGCGATTACGTTCTGGGCCACATCGATAAGCTTGCGCGTGAGATAGCCGGAGTTTGCGGTCTTCAGGGCGGTATCAGCCAGTCCCTTGCGGGCGCCGTGCGTGGAGCTGAAATATTCAAGGACCGTCAATCCCTCGCGGAAGTTTGACTTGATTGGCGTTTCGATAATCTCGCCGCTGGGTTTGGCCATTAGCGCCCGCATTCCGGCGAGCTGCTGAATCTGATCGACACTTCCTCTTGCCCCGGAATCACTCATAAGGTAAATGGGGTTCAGGTAGGGTGTGCCGTCTTCTCTCGTATCTTCCTTGAGGCCCCGCATCATTTCGTTGGTAACGGCGACGCGTGCGTTTGTCCAGGCGTCGATGACCTGATTGTAGCGTTCGCCCTCGGTGAGGACGCCATCGTCGTAGTTCTTATAGATTTTGCCGACCTTCTTTTCGGTTTCCTCGATGATTTCCTGCTT
>JAGMDR010000099.1 GCA_023128595.1 Planctomycetota bacterium
TGAAGCCCAAATCCTTTATTTTGTCGAGCAGCTCGACGGTCTTGGCGGACCCTGCGAACTTGAAACAGTCGCTGATTACCTGGCTTAACTTTCTCTGAGACATCGTCTCATTGTAGAAGGGCATTCCATCAGGAAGCATATCATTAAAGATGCATCTGCCCACCGTAGTCTCGATGACTTTGTACTCAGGCTTCTGAGAGTCGGCGGATGCCGCTGAGTTCGTCTTTTGCTTGTTCGCCGATGGTGCTGGCTGGTCTGTCGAGAGGGATTTGGCAATGCGCACCTTAATCTTTGTGTGCAAATGGATTTTTCCCGTTTCGTGTGCCATCATTGCCTCGAAAGGATCTCTGAAAGCCGGAACCCTTTCATCGGGGCTTTCGGGCCGTTCGCGTGGGTCGAAATGCGTCAAATAATAGTTGCCCATCACCATATCCTGCGACGGTCCGACCATTGGCGAGCCGTTTGCCGGTGAGAAGATATTGGAGGTGGTCATCATCAGGACGTGCGTTTCGGCCTGCGCTTCGATGCTCAGCGGCAGATGCACGGCCATCTGGTCGCCGTCGAAGTCGGCGTTGAAGCCTTTGCAGGACAAAGGATGGAGCATAATTGCGTTGCCTTCGACAAGCACAGGCTCGAAGGCCTGGACGCCCATTCGATGGAGCGTGGGAGCGCGGTTGAGCAGGACGGGATGCTGATGAATCACTTCTTCGAGGATGTCCCAGACCTGCTCGTCACGCCGTTCGATCATTCTCTTGGCGCTTTTGATCGTGTCGGCGAGTCCGTGCTGTTTTAGTTTGCGGATAATAAAAGGCTGATAGAGCTCGAGGGCTATTTTCTTCGGCAGTCCGCACTGGTAGAGTTTCAGGTTGGGCCCTACGACTATTACCGACCGAGCCGAGTAATCGACACGTTTTCCGAGCAGGTTCTCGCGGAATCGGCCCTGCTTGCCTTTGATCATATCGGTGAGCGATTTCAGAGGCCGATTGTTACTTCCCAGCACGGGTCTTCGGCAGCGCCCGTTGTCGAGCAGCGAATCCACCGCCTGCTGAAGCATACGCTTTTCGTTACGGATAATGACATCCGGGGCGTTAAGATCAATGAGCTTTTTGAGGCGGTTGTTACGATTGATGATTCGCCTGTAGAGGTCATTGAGGTCGCTGGTGGCGAAATTGTCCCTTTCGAGCAGAACCAGAGGACGCAGGTCCGGGGGGATGACGGGGACAACATCGAGCACCATCCACTCAGGTTTATTGGTGCTGTTTTTGACTTCATTGACGGTTTTGAGGCGTTTGGTGAGGTCTTTGATTTTCTGCTTGCTGTTGGTCTTTTCCATGGCCTCCCTGAGCTGTACCCCGATAGCGTCGAGGTCAAGACTCACCAGCAGTGTCTTGACGGCTTCGGCGCCCATCAACGCTTTGAAAGCGCCGCCGTATGTGTTGGTCGCCTCGCGGTATTCCTCTTCGCTGAGAGATTGGCCCGGTTTCAGTGGGCTCTGGCCCGCATCCGTGACGACATAATCCTGGAAGTAGACTATTTTCTCGAGGTCGGAGCTTTTCATAGCCAGGAGAGTTCCAAGGCGATTGGGTATGGCCTTGAAGAACCAAATATGCACGACGGGCGCCGCGAGATTGATATGTCCCATCCTCTTGCGTCGAACGCGGCTGTGCGTGACCTTGACTCCGCAGCGGTCGCAGATTATCCCTTTGAACTTGGTGCCTTTGTACTTTCCACAGGCACATTCCCAGTCCCTTTCCGGCCCGAATATTCGCTCGCAGAACAGCCCATCCTTTTCCGGGCGATAAGTGCGGTAGTTAATCGTCTCGGGCTTGCGCACCTCGCCGAAAGACCAACTGCGAATATCATTGGGACCGGCCAAAGAGATTCTGACCGAGCCATAATCGTTAATGCGATCGTAAATATTTCCTAACATTTAAGGCCCCTTACAATCGACAATTGATAACTCAATAATCAATTAGTTTTACAGAGCGGTGCTTCCCAATCGTTTCTTCTCAAGCTGTATATTCAAGCCCAAACCTCTTAACTCATTGCACAATACGTCAAAGGACAGCGGGGTGCCCGCTTCGAGGGTGTTTTGCCCTTTTACCATAGATTCATAGATTTTCGTTCGGCCCTCGACGTCATCGCTCTTGACGGTGAGCATTTCCTGGAGGGTATAAGCGGCCCCGTAGCCTTCGAGCGCCCAGACTTCCATTTCCCCGAATCTCTGCCCTCCGGTCCTGGCCTTGCCGCCCAACGGCTGCTGGGTAATCAGGCTGTAGGGGCCGGTTGCTCTGGCGTGAATCTTGTCATCGACGAGGTGGTGCAGTTTCATCATATAGATATATCCGATGGTCGCCTTCTGGTCGAACGGCTCTCCTGTTCTGCCGTCATACAGTTGAGTCTTTAAGGTCTTCGGGATGGTCACGAAGAACTCGTCGGCGGGCGGCACCTGTCCCTGTTCTTCGACCTGGGTTGTTCTTTTAACGACACGGTCGTTTGCCTCAACGGTCAACTCCTGGATGTCATTTTCGGTGGCCCCGTCGAACACAGGGGTAATAGCCTTGAATCCAAGCACTTTCGCCACCCAGCCGAGATGCGTTTCGAGGATCTGGCCGACGTTCATTCTGCTCGGTACGCCGAGTGGGTTGAGCAGAATATCAAGAGGTGTACCGTCTTCGAGGAAAGGCATATCCTCTTCGGGCATGATTTTCGCGATGACACCCTTGTTTCCATGGCGTCCGGCCATTTTGTCGCCGATTGACAGGGTCCTCTTGATTGCGATGTAAATCTTTACCATTTGGAGGACGCCGCTGGGCAGCTCGTCACCGTGCTTTAGCACTTCGATTCGGCGGCTTCTTTCCTCCTGAACTTCAGTTATTTTGCCCCAGAATCTGTCCAGGACTTTCTGGACATCGTCGCGGGCGGAAGCGGGCTTGACCCACTTGATATCGAAGTTCTCTATCTGCTCGTAGATAACTTCGTCGTCGGCGCTGGCGCCGACTTTCTGACGTGTTGACGGGTCAACTATGTTGACATCAAACTTTTTGTGGATGGCCTCAATCATCTGCCTGAATACTGCGCATTCCTTTGCCTTCATCTGTTTTTCATAGTCTTTGATTTGGACCGCCAGAGCTTTTTTCTGTTCGTCGGAGCCGGCGCCGCGTCTGGTGAATTGCTCTGTCTTAATCACGACTCCCTCATATCCGCTGGGCAGCTCGAGCGAATCATTTTTGACGTCTTCGCCTGCTCTGCCGAATATTGCGTGGAGGAGCTTTTCCTCCGGCGTCAGCTCGGTCTTGCTCTTGGGTACGACTTTGCCTACGAGAATATCACCGGTGCAGACCCTGGTTCCCTCGCGAACGACACCGTTCTCGTCGAGGTTTCGCAGGGCCCTTTCGCTGACGTTGGGGATGTCACAGGTGAATTCTTCCTTGCCGAGGCGGGTTTCGCGTACTTCGGCCGTGAATTCATCAATGTGAATGCTTGTGAAGCTGTCGTTCTTGCAGAGCCTTTCACTTACGATGATGGCGTCCTCGAAGTTGAAACCATCAAAAGAGACAAAGCCCACAAGGATGTTTTTGCCGAGTGCCAGGACACCGTCGGAGGTGCCTCCGCCATCCGCTATGATCTGGTCTTTTTGAACCTTGTCGCCAAGTTTGACAACGGGTTTTTGATTAAGGCAGGTTCTTTCATTGAGGCCGATGAATTTTGCGAGCTCATATTCGTCGGTCTGGTTAATGACTATCTTGGTGGCGTCAACTTCAGTGACACTGCCGCTGCTTCGGGCCCGGACGACCATGCTTGAGTTGCGGCCGACCACCGCTTCCATCCCGGTTCCGACCAAAGGCGGCTCGGTCTCGAGCAGCGGAACCGCCTGTCGCTGCATGTTCGAGCCCATCAGAGCCCGGTTTGCGTCATCGTGCTCCAAGAAAGGAATCAGTGAAGCCGAAACACCGACAATTTGCTTGGCGGAAACATCAACGTAGTTTACTTCCTCACTGGCCACCTGTGCCAGCTCGCCATTTTCCATGGCAAGGACGAGACCTTTTTGGATTCGATTTGTTTTCGGATCGAAGGTGTTTGGCGCGCCAATAACCACCTTCATGTCTTCGTCAGCGCGCAAATAATCGACCTTATCGGTGGCCTTGCCGTTCTTGACTTCGCGATACGGTGTCAGCAGAAATCCATACTCATCGATCTTTGCAAATATAGCCAAGGAGGCGATCAGGCCGATATTTGTTCCCTCGGGCGTTTCAATGGGGCAGATTCTGCCGTAATGACTGATGTGCACATCACGGACCTCAAAGCCCGCTCGCCTTCTGTTCAAGCCGCCGGGACCGAGCGCCGAGAGGCGCCTTTCGTGCGTCAACTGGCTCAATGCGTTGGTCTGGTCAACAACCTGGCTGAGCTCGCCCCGACCAAAGAAATAGTTGATGCTGCTCGAGACGCTCTTTGAATTGACGAGATCCGCGATCCGCGGCAGCTCCTCGGGGTCTCTCTTCATGCTCATTCGTTCCTGGACGGTCTTGCGCAGCTTGAGCAGGCCTTTTCTGATTTCATCAGAGGCGAGCTCCTCAATACTGCGCAGCCTTCTGTTGCCCAGATGGTCGATATCGTCAACCTCCCCCTCATTGCTTCGCAAGCCCATTATGTATTTCATCGTGTTTAGGAAGTCTTCGGGCCGAAGCGTCATCTCAGCCTCATCCACAGACTGCCCGAACTTTCGATTGAGTCTGAATCTGCCGACTTTGCCGAGACGATAGCGGTTAGAGTCGAAGAATTTTTCGGCAAAGAAGGATTTTGCCTTCTCTTCGTTGGGCGGATTGCCGGGCCTTAGCCTCATATAGAACCTCAGCAGCGCCTGCTCGTGGCTCTGGCAATCATCCTCAGCAAGCGTGGTCAGAATCATAGTATCCCGAACCTCGTCGATGACCTCAATGCTACCTTTCTTTCCAGGCCCGCCCTCACGTGGAATACCATAGTTTACCAACTCCGTGAGTGCCCATGTCTCCAGAAGATTATCACCACAATCAGAGATATTCTTGTGTGTGTCCCCTTTGAACTTGGTCCCTACCCCAAAGTGCTTGCCGATCCGCTCACGCAGACCTTGACTATTGGGGTCTTCGCCCTTATTTGATCCTGCCTTCCCAACATAGCCGTCATTCACTCTTCCCGTTTTAAGACTCCTGAAGAAATAAATTCCCTGCTCACTGGGCGTTTTTTTGTGTTCGTCCAGCTTTTCGATCGCAATCCAATTTGTGTTAGATTCTATCGCCTTCTTACACTCTTGGAAAAGCTCCTCAAGCTTAGGGTTCTTCTTCCACAGTTTGTCAATCTGAGCATGCGTCAGTTCCTGCTTCTTGTTGAAACGTGGCATATTCCTCTTGGAATTCTCTCGATACTCTTTCGACAGTTTTGCTTCAAGGGCTGTCAACTCGCGCTCAGGCTTTTTATCTTTGAGTGGCTGCCCGTCTTTTTCGGTAACCACATACTTGAAGGCGAATCCACCAGTGCGTTTGGCACCCTTGACTAAATACTTCTCTCGGAGGCTCTCTTGGCTCTTTTCGAGCCATACACGCCCTTTCTTACTCTTAAGCCACTTCTCCGCTTCCTTTTGGCTATGTTTCACCAAAGGAGAGAAAGCTGAAGAGATATTAGCGTTCCGTATAAGAGAGACGCGGTCACTGATTTGTGCGCCGGCTTTTACTATGATCTCGCCGGTTTCCATATCCACGATGGGCTCGACGGCCCACATAGTAGGTGTGAGTTTATTCAGAGGGACCTTTTTTGTCTGATAGAAAAGACGAAGGATATCCTGCGTAGTGCTGTAGGCAGAGTCCATCGCCCGGAGAAAAATGGTCGCCGGTATCTTGCTGGACTGGTCGATTTTGACGGCCAGGATGTCCTTGCGCGTAACGCCTATCTCAATCCAACTGCCTCTTTCGGGAATGATTCTGCCGCCGTGCAGCACTCGGTCGCCCTCTTTGCTTTCGATAAGGAAATCGACACCGGGACTTCTGTGCAACTGGCTCACTATGACCCTAATGGCACCGTTAATAATAAACTCGCCGCCGCCTATCATAATCGGCACTTCGCCGAGGTACATCCCCTGCTCGGTCGAATCTTCGCTGTTCTTGGTGGTCAATCTGCAGTGGATTTTGAGCGGGTAGCCGTAGGTCAGGCGCAGTTGCCGGCACTGGATAGGCGTATAGTGCGGCTTCTCCAGCTCGTAGCAGAGATATTCCAGCTTCATATTCTTATCGTAGCTTTCGATGGGGAATATCTCCTGAAACAGGGCCTCAAGCCCGAAGCGTTTTCTTCTGGTCGGCGCTGTGTCCCTTTGGAGAAAATGCTCGTAACTTTTTCTCTGTATCGCGACCAGGTCCGGGATTTCAACGGCATCTTGAACTTTGCCAAAATTACGAACGGTTTGTGAGACCATCTGGTACTCCCTTCAACAGCGGACAGGAAACGGCAGTCAGTTCTCCTTCTATTTTGCACCGGGCGCTATCTTCGTTACGCCAATTCAACGACCGCCCCGGCAGCTTCAAGCTTATTCTTGGCAGCTTCCGCATCTTCTTTACTGAGGCCCTCTTTGACCGGCTTGGGGACGTTGTCAACGAGGTCCTTCGCCTCTTTCAATCCCAGCGAGGTTAAAGCTCTTACCTCTTTGATGACCTGAATCTTCTTTTCGCCGAATTCTTTTAGAATTACATCGAAGCTGGTTTTCTCTTCTTTTTCCTCTGCCGGTCCCGCAGCGGCGGGCCCGGCCACCATAACGGCACCACCTGCGGCCGGCTCGATACCGTGCTCTTCCTTGAGATAATCACCCAGCTCTTTGGCCTGTATCAACGTCAGGCCGACTATTTTATCGCCAAGCTTCTTGATGTCACTGCTCCACTTCTTTGCCTCCTCGTCCTCCTTTTTCTTGGATTCCTTAGCTGCCTTAGCCTTCTCAGGGGCTTTTGCTTCTTTAGCCTTCTCGGGGACTTCGGCTTCTTTAGCCTTCTCGGGGGCTTCGGCTTCCTTGACCTGCTTGTCTTCGGTTTCTTTAGTTTCCTTAGCTTGTTCTTCTGCCATCTTCAATTAACTCCTATCATTTAGCGCCTGGTGGTAGCCGAAACTCCGTCGTTTTGTTTAACCCATTACAGGGGTAGCCACACAGGCAAACCATAATTTGCGGTCCGGGCCGGTCACTTTCTCAAGCGGCTTTACGCCGCTTGTTTTTCATCTTCTCCTGCGATAGTCTCGATGCAGCCTGCAATGATCCCGGCCGGGGCATTCAAGGCTGCGGCCAAAGCTGCGGCGGGTGACTGTATCAAGGTGACAATCTGGCTGAGCAGCTCTGCCCTGGTCGGCATCTTTGAAATCTTCTCGGCAGCTTCGGCATCCAGGGCCGCACCATCGAGAAAAGCACCCTTGACCTCTATCACGGGGACCTTCTTGGTCCACTCAGTAAGCTCTTTTGCGACGTCAACGATGCTGTCGCCACCGTAAGCTATAGTGCAGGGGCCGCTGAACAACTCGACCGCCGCGTCCATCTGCAGGCTGCGCAGCGCTTTTTTGAACAGCGAATTGCGGACGACCATCAATTTGATGCCTTTTTCCTTAAGCCGGCCGCGCATCAGGTTGTTGTCCACGCCGCCAACACCTCTGGTGCTGACGGTGAGAAAGTCCTGGATATTCTCGTCGGCGATCTTCTTTTCCAGCTCGGCCTGCAGCAACTGTTTTACGTATTTGCTCATTTTCCTGTCTCGTATCGCGTATTGCGTTGTCGTTAATAGCTAATTCAATATTCAATTGTTACGGCGGGGCTCATTGTTGCCGATATGCACACCTTTTTGATGTACGTGCCTTTTGCCGCTGACGGTTTGATCTTCTTTATATGTGCGATAAAGGCCTCGATGTTCTCTTTGAGCTTATCAATCTCGAAGCTTTGCTTGCCGACTACTACATGGACATTGCCGCCGGCGTCGTTCCTGAACTCCACTTTTCCCGCGGCGAATTCGGCGACTGCGGTTGGGACATCGTCGGTCACCGTTCCGTTTTTCGGAGAGGGCATTTTCCCCTGGGGTCCAAGAACGCGCCCGAGCTTGCCAACCTTGCCCATTACCTTCGGCGAGGCAACAGCAACGTCGAAATCCATCCATCCGTCGGAGATTTTCTTTACGAGCTCATCGCAGCCTGCCTGAATCGCGCCGGCGTTGACGGCCGATTCGACATCAGAGTCTTCGCAGAAAGCAATGACTTTTTTCTGCTTGCCCACGCCGTGGGGCAGGGAAATTGAGCCTCGAATCAACTGGTCGGCCTGCTTGGGGTCGATGCCTAAGTGCAGAACACACTCCACGCTCTGGTCGAATTTTACCGACTTAAACGATTTTACTTGTTCGACCGCCCCAGCCAGGCTGACCGGCTCTTTGGTCAACTGCTCGGCCTCTTGTTTGTATCTTTTGCTTCTGAACCTCATATTTGGTGTCTCGTATCGCGTACAGTCTTTCACCTATAAACTACCATTAGTCAATTATTTCGACGCCCATGCTTCGGGCGGTACCCTTGATAATCTTCTCGGCCTGGTCCAAATCGTAGGCGTTCAAATCCTTGAACTTGGCCTGGGTGATTTTGCGGAGCTGCTCGGCAGTGATATTCCCGACCTTTTCCTTATTGGGGACGCCGCTGCCCTTTGCGATTTCGGCGGCCTGTTTGATCAGGACCGAGGCCGGAGGACTCTTGACCTCAAACGTGAAGCTTTTATCTGCATAGACGCTTATGACAACCGGCACGGTTGTCCCATTAAGGTCTTTCGTTCGCTCGTTGAACTGAGAAACGAACTGCCCGATATTGAGACCGTGCTGCCCCAAAGCAGGCCCTATCGGTGGGGCGGGGGTTGCCTGTCCGCCCTTCGCCTGTAATTTAATGTTAAACGCCACTTTTTTAGCCATTGTTTACCTTCGTCTGTATCTCGTCTCTGGTGCATTGCGTCCGCCCGGATATGCGGACCACAATCCCCACGATGCGAGTTATAATTTCTCGATCTGCCAATACTCTATATCCAGCGGAGTACTTCTGCCGAATATCGTCACAATCACCTTAACAATGCCCCGCTCGCTATCGATAGAATCGACCACGCCTTCAAAGTTCTCGAAGGCGCCTTCGCGAATCTTGATCTGATCGTCCTTTCTGAATTCGACTTTTATGCTGGGCGCTTGTTCCGGCTTTTCGGCCTCGAGGAGCATCTTTGCGACGTCGGTATCCCTCATCGGGGTTGGCATTCCTTCGGTTCCGATAAAATCTCCGACGCCGGTGGTTCCCTTGATCATAAACCAGGCCTTTTCCGGGACGCGACCATCCTCCGTGGCCTCCATCTCCATAAAGACGTAGCCGGGATAGAGTTTTCGCTTGTGGATGGTCTGCTTGCTGCCGCGGATTCGCTTGATCTGCTCGACGGGGACCTCAATTCGCCCAATAATGTCGGTCAGACCTTCCTTTTCCACCTTCTGGCCAAGGGATTCCTTGACCTGGACCTCTTTGTTCGCCGCAACTCGCAAAACGTACCACTGCATACTATTACCTTATTCCGTATCCCACAATTATAGTATCTCGGCCCTCGTTTGGGTTTGAGATACGCCTACCAATTCACATCTGGCGATTATCCGAGCAAGAGCCACATAAAGAACCTATTGAAGATGATATCCGTGATTCCCAAAAGCGCAGCCATCAGGACCACAACAATGATGACGATAGTCGTCGAAGCAACGATTTCCTGCTTGCTCGACCAGCTAACCTTTTTCATCTCACCTTCAGCGGCAATCATAAAGTCAGCAACCGAAACTCTATTCACCAGCCAAAAGAGCAAAAGGGCCAAAACAACAAACAAGCCGGCGGGCACCATAGTTGCGACCCATAACGCTGTCTTGCGGCTGAAGGGCATATCCCACGCCTCCAACTTCATGTAGAGCTGCCAACAGCCCATTCCCACGATGAGTGCACCTGCAAAAGCGCTACAGAGTCTCGTATATTTGCCCTGGCCTCGTTTGTAGATGTCAAAAGCCATATTTGAAAACCCTTTACTAACCCGGTCTCATCAACCACGCCGGCAATCAACTCGGCAATAAGCAGGCCAGGAGGGAATCGAACCCCCAACCTTCGGTTTTGGAGACCGACGCTCTGCCAAATTGAGCTACTGGCCTATATTTTTCTTTCGCTGTCACCGCAAGGCGGGGCGGGGTCTATTTACGCCGTATCTTGTGAACAGTGTGTGCGCGTTCCCTTTTGCAAAACTTCTTGAGCTCCAGCTTCGGCGTACCTTCGGCTACACTGACGCTTGTGCGATAGTTTCTTTCCCTGCACTGGCTGCATTCAAGCCAGACATATTCCCTTTTGCTCTTCTTTTTGGCCATAAAGTCCGTCCCACCCAGCGTGGCAGCTACCTGAGAAACATCTGTTTCCCCTGCGGATGCCCACCTGGATAAACTTCATTACTCCGAGCGCCTTTGCTTATGATACTCGTGGCGTTCAACAGTCAGTCCGAGATTCTTATTCAATAACCTTGATTACCACACCGGCACCGACCGTCCGACCGCCCTCTCGAATAGCAAAGCGAAGGCCTTCCTCCATAGCGATTGGGGCGATGATCTCCACTTCCATCGCTATGTTATCGCCCGGCATGCACATCTCTGCACTCTTGCCTTCGCGACTCTTGAGCGCAAGAACCGAACCGGTAACATCTGTCGTTCTGAAGTAGAACTGCGGTCTGTAGCCTGCGAAGAACGGGGTATGACGGCCACCTTCTTCCTTGGTCAGTACATAGACCTCGGCCACAAACTTTGTATGCGGCGTGATGCTGCCTGGCGCTGCGCAGACCTGTCCGCGCTCCAATTCTTTCTTTTCGACGCCTCGCAAAAGCAGGCCGATGTTATCGCCGGCCTGACCTTCACCAAGCGTTTTATTGAACATCTCCACGCCGGTGACAACGGTCTTGCGTGTATCCTTCGCCAAGCCGACGATTTCGATTTCCTCGCCGACGCGGACTTTTCCGCGCTCTACCCGGCCTGTTCCGACGGTGCCGCGACCTTTGATGCTGAAAACGTCCTCGACGGGCATAAGAAACGGCTTATCCACGTCTCGCTCAGGCACCGGGAAGTAATCATCGACCGCAACCATCAGCTCATCGACACACTTGCAGGCCTCGTCATCCTTGCCCTCGGCTTCCATCGCCGCCAGGGCTGAGCCTTGGATGATTGGGATGTCGTCACCGGGGAACTCATACTTGTTCAGCAGGTCTCGAATCTCCAGCTCTACCAAATCAATGAGTTCAGGGTCGTCGACCTGATCGACCTTGTTCATGAACACTACAATCTTGGGCACATTAACCTGGCGCGCGAGAAGTATGTGCTCGCGAGTCTGGGGCATAGGGCCGTCGCTGGCAGCCACCACGAGAATCGCCCCGTCCATTTGTGCTGCGCCGGTGATCATATTCTTGATGTAGTCGGCGTGTCCCGGACAATCGACGTGGGCGTAGTGGCGTTTGACCGTTTCATACTCCACATGCGCAGTGTTTATTGTAACACCTCGCTCTTTCTCTTCGGGGGCGTTGTCGATATCGTCGAACCTCTTGATATTGCCCCCGCCGGCTTTATGCGCCAGTCGCATTGTGATTGCAGCCG